>NZ_JASATH010000154.1:0-20056 GCF_038440215.1 Inquilinus sp. OTU3971
CCCCCCCCCCCCCCCCCCCCCCCCCGGGGGTGGGGGGACTAAAATGGGAAGCGGAACTGGTTGATTCAGCCTGCTGCAGGAAGGGCGGCATGGGCGACGATCTCCTTCAGCTCGGGCACGCAGGAGCCGCAGTTGGTGCCGGCGCCGAGCAGCGCGCCGAGCTCCTTGACCCCGATGCCCTGGCCATCCCGGATGGTGCGCAGGATCCGCTCGATGCCGACGCCGAGGCAGGCGCAGACGATGCGGCCCTCGGCCGGGGCGCCGGCCGGGGCGCGGCCGGACAAGAGGGCGCGGCGGTCGGCCTCGTCCAGCGCCGGCGTCTCGGCGGCGAAGCGGGCCAGCAACCATTCCGGGTCGGGCAGTCGGCCGGGCGGGGCGACGAACAGGCATTCGGCCAGGCCGCCGGCCTCCAGCGTGGCCAGGCGGAACAGGCCGCGCCTGGCATCGGCGAACTCGATCACCTGACGGTCCTTGGCCGGCGCCAGCAGCGAGCGGCCGAGGATGATGCCGTCGGCCGGCGGCTCCGGCCCGCCCAGGGCGTAGATCTGGCAGCCGGCGGCGGCCCGGCGGGTCCAGTAGACCAGGCCGGTCGGCCGCATCCGCCGGCGCGACACCAGGAACCCCTCCCAGCCCAGCGCGACCCGATCGAGCGAGACCGGCGTGTGCTTCAACTCCGGCTGGCCGGAGATCGGATCGACGGCCGGGCTGGCCAGCTTGCCGACGACGCAATCGGTGGTGAAGCGGTCGTTCCAATGCATCGCCAGGAAGGCTTGGCCGGGCATCTGATCGGAGCTGATGCGGGCCCGGGCCAGGGCGCGGCCCCAGCCGCTCTTCAGCCGCACCAGGTCGCCCTCGGCCAAGCCGTGGCGGCGGGCGTCGTCCGGATGCAGCTCGACCGCAGGCTCCGGGCTGTTGGCGGCCAGGCGCGGCACCGCGCCGGTACGGGTCATGGTGTGCCACTGGTCGCGCAGCCGGCCGGTGTTCAGCAGCATCGGCCGGTCGCGGTCCGGGCGATGGGCCGGCGGGCGGTGCCGCACCGGGACGAAGCGGGCGCGGCCGTCCGGCGTCGGGAAGCGGCCATCGCCGAACAGCCGCGCCGTGCCCAGCCGCCGGCCGGCCGGGACCGGCCATTGCACCGGCTCCAGCGCGTCATAGGCCTCCTGGTCCAGCGCCGCCAGGGCGCCGATGTCGAAGGCGCGCCCGCCGTCGTTCTCGAATGCGGAGAGGGCGGCGTGTTCACGGAAGATCGCGGCCGGATCCTCATAGGGGAAGGCGTCGGCGAAGCCCATGCGGCGGGCCAGCTGGGTGACGATCCACCAGTCCGGCCGGGCCTGGCCGGGCAGGGGGCGGAAGCCGCGCTGGCGCGAGATCCGGCGCTCGGAATTGGTGACGGTGCCGTCCTTCTCGCCCCAGCCGGCGGCGGGCAGCAGCACATCGGCCAGCCGGGCGGTGTCGGTCTCGGCGGTGACGTCGGAGACGACGACCAGGTCGCACCCGCGCAGGCCGCGGCGCAGGCGCTCGGCGTCCGGCGCGCTGACCGCCGGGTTGGTCGCCATGATCCACAGCGCCTTGATCCGGCCGGCGGCGACGGCGTCGAACAGCTCCACCGCCTTCAGCCCCGGCCGCTCCGCCAGCCGCGGCGCCCGCCAGAAGCGGCGCACCCGGTCGCGCGACGCCGGATCCTCGAAGGCCATGTGGGCCGCGAGTTGGTTGGCCAGGCCGCCGACCTCACGCCCGCCCATGGCGTTGGGCTGGCCGGTGACCGAGAACGGGCCGGCGCCCGGCCGGCCGATCCGGCCGGTGGCGAGGTGGCAGTTGATGATGGCGTTGACCTTGTCGGTGCCCTGGGTCGACTGGTTCACGCCCTGGGAATAGATGGTCAGCGTCGCCGGGGTCTCGGCGAACCAGGCGTAGAAGCGCCGCACCGCCTCCTCCGGCAGGCGGCAGCCCCGAGCCACGGTGGCGATGTCCGGCGCGTCCTCGGCCGCGGCGATGGCCGCCTCCTCGAAGCCGCTCGCATGGGCGGCGATCCAACCGCGGTCCAGCGCGCCGGTCCGCAGCAGATGGGCGAACAGGCCGTTGAACAGCAGCACGTCGGTGCCGGGGGCGATGGCCAGGTGCAGGTCGGCCTCGTCGCAGGTCGCGGTGCGGCGCGGGTCGATCACCACGATCTTCGTGCCGCGCGTCTCCCGCGCCGCCAGCAGCCTGCGGTGCAGGATCGGGTGGCACCAGGCGGCGTTGGAGCCGACATAGATCGCGAGGTCCGCCTGCTCCCAATCCTCATAGCAGCCCGGCACCACGTCGCCGCCGAAGGCGCGGCGGTGTCCGGCGACCGAGGACGCCATGCACAGCCGGGAGTTGGTGTCGATGTTGCCGGAGCCGATGAAGCCCTTCATCAGCTTGTTGGCGACGTAATAATCCTCGGTCAGCAACTGGCCGGAGACGTAGAAGGCGACGGAGTCCGGCCCGTGCTTCTCGATGGCCTCGCCGAAGCCGGTCGCGACGCGGTCCAGCGCCTCGTCCCAGCTCGCGGCCCGGCCACCGATCATCGGGTCGAGCAGGCGCCCGTCCAGCCCCAGCGTCTCGCCCAGCGCCCCGCCCTTGGAGCACAGCCGGCCGAAATTCGCCGGGTGAATCGGGTCGCCCGCCACCCGTCCCTCCGGCGCCGCAGCGACACCGCAGCCGACGCCGCAATAGGGGCAGGTGGTGCGGATCTCAGCCATTGGCGACCAGCTGCGGCGACGGCAGGCCGAGGCGGATGCGGCCGGCCTGCAGCTCGACCGCGACGCGGTGGACGCAGCCCTCGTCCGGCCCCTCGACCGATCCGGTCTCCAGGCTGATCACCCAGGCGTGCAGCGGGCAGGTGACGCTGGTGCCGTGCACGATGCCCTGCGACAGCGGCCCGCCCTTGTGCGGGCAGCGGTCATAGAGCGCGAAGACCCGGTCGTCGGCGGTGCGGAACAGGGCGATGTCGCCCTCCGGGCTCTTCACCACCCGGGCGCCCATCGGCGGGATGTCCTCGATCCCGCCGACATCGATCCACAGCTTCATGGTCATCGCTCACCCCACCTCGGCCAGGCTGCGGAACTCGTGCGCCTCGGCGCCGGCGGCGCGTTCGGCCCAGGGATCTTGCTGCGCGAATTGCTGCGAATGCAGGAAGCGGACGTGCAGCCGCTGGCGCGACTCCGCATCCTCGACCACCCGGCGCTTGACGTGGTCCAGGCCGACACGCTCGATCCAGGGTGCCGTGCGCTCCAGATAGTGCGATTCCTCGCGGTGCAGCTGCATGAAGGCGCCGCAGTACTCGAGCACCTCGGCCTCGGTCTCGACCTTGCACAGGAAGTCGGTGCCGCGCAGCTTGATGCCGCCATTGCCGCCGACATGCAGCTCCCAGCCGCTGTCGACCGCGATCACGCCGAAATCCTTGATCGTCGCCTCGGCGCAGTTCCGCGGGCAGCCGGACACCGCCATCTTGAACTTGTGCGGGGTCCAGCTGCCCCAGCTCATCCGCTCCAGCGCGATGCCCATGGCGGTCGAATCCTGGGTGCCGAAGCGGCACCATTCCGATCCGACGCAGGTCTTCACCGTGCGCAGCGCCTTGCCGTAGGCGTGGCCGGAGACCATGCCGGCGGCGTTCAGGTCGCGCCAGACGTCCGGCAACTGCTCCTTCTTCACGCCCAGCAGGTCGATACGCTGGCCGCCGGTCACCTTGACCGACGGGATCTCGTAGCGATCGACCACGTCGGCGATCGCCCGCAGCTCCTTGGCGCTGGTGACGCCGCCCCACATCCGCGGCACCACCGAATAGGTGCCGTCCTTCTGGATGTTGGCGTGCGCCCGCTCGTTGATGGAGCGGGACTGCTGATCGTCGATGTACTCGCCGGGCCAGGCGCAGATCAGGTAGTAGTTCAGCGCCGGCCGGCACTTGGCGCAGCCATGCGGCGTGCGCCAGCCCAGCTCCTGCATCACCGCGGGGATCGAGCGCAGCTCGCGCGCCAGGATCAGCCGCCGCACCTCGTCATGGCCGAAATCGGTGCAGCCGCAGACCGCCTTGATCTTCGGCCCGCCCTCGTAGCCGTCGCCCAGCGTCACCGCCAGCAGGCTCTCGACCAGCCCGGTGCAGGAGCCGCAGGAGGACGAGGCCTTGGTGTGGGCCCGCACCGCGTCGAGGCTGGCCAGCCCCTTCTCGCCGATCGCCTGGACGATGGTGCCCTTGCAGACGCCGTTGCAGCCGCAGATCTCCGCCTCGGGCGGCAGGGCGGCAACGGCCTGCTTAGGGTCCGGCGCCGCACCCCCGGCGGCCGCCAGCGCCTGGCCGAAGATCAGCCCGTCGCGCATCGGCGCCACGTCCAGACCCTCGCGCAGCATCTGGAAGAACCAGGCGCCGTCGGCGGTGTCGCCGTACAGCACGGCGCCGGCGATGCGGTTGCCCTTCAGCACCAGCCGCTTGTAGACGCCGCGGGCGGCGTCGCGGAACACGATGTCCTCGCAATCCTCGCCGCCCTGGAAGTCGCCGGCCGAGAACACGTCGATGCCGGTGACCTTGAGCTTGGTCGAGGTGACCGAGCCGCGATACTCGCTCGCCGCCGTGCCGGCCAGCTGGTCGGCGCAGATCCGGGCCATCTCGTACAGCGGGGCCACCAGCCCGTAGGTCCGGCCCTGGTGCTGGACGCATTCGCCCACCGCCAGGATGCAGGGGTCGGAGGTGGTCATCCGGTCGTCGACCACGACGCCGCGCTCGACCAGGAGGCCGGCCTCGCGGGCCAGGGTGGTGGCCGGGCGGATGCCGACCGCCATCACCACGATGTCGGCCGGGATCACCCGCCCGTCCTTCAGCCGCACCGCCTCGACCCTGCCGTCGCCCTCGATCGCGGCGGTATCGGCCTCGGTCAGCACGGTCAGGCCGCGCCGCTCCAGCTCGCGCTGCAGCAGGTAGGCGGCGGCGGGGTCGAGCTGCCGCTCCATCAGCACCGGCATCAGGTGCAGGACGGTGACCTCCATGCCGTTGGCGCGCAGGCCGTTGGCGGCTTCGAGGCCCAAGAGGCCGCCGCCGATCACCACGGCGCGGGTGCGGCCCTCGCGCGCCGCCGCCAGCATCGCCTCGACATCGGCGATGTCGCGGAAGGTGACGACGCCGGGCAGGTCGCGGCCCGGCACCGGGATCACGATCGGGTCGGACCCGGTGGCCAGCAGCAGCCGGTCGTAGCGGCAGCTTCTGCCGTCGGCGCCGACCACCTCGCGCGCCTCGCGGTCGATCGCCGCCACCCGCACCCCGGCGCGCAGCTCGATGCCGTTGGCCTCGTACCAGGCGCGGTCGTTGATGACGATGTCGTCGAATTGCTTCTCGCCGGCCAGCACCGGCGACAGCATGATGCGGTTGTAGTTCACCTGCGGCTCGGCGCCGAACACGGTGACGGCGTAGCGGCCGGGCGCGCGCGCCAGCAGCTCCTCCACCGCCCGCATCCCGGCCATGCCGTTGCCGACCACCACCAGCCGCTCCTGCGGCCCCCAGCTTCCCTCGGGCATGTTCCCCTCCCCCTCAGGCGGCCACGGTGGTGAAGCGCTGGCGCTCGTAGAGGAAGCGCAGCACCTGCACGCGGCACGCGGCGTAAGTCGGATCGTCGGCCAGCGCCAGGCGGCGGCGCGGCCGCTCCAGCGGGATGTCCAGCACCTCGCCGATGGTGGCGCTGGGGCCGTTGGTCATCATCACGATGCGGTCGGACAGCAGCACCGCCTCGTCGACGTCATGGGTGATCATCAGGACCGTGTTGCCGAGCGCGGCGTGGATCTCCATCACCGAATCCTGCAGATGCGCCCGGGTCAGCGCGTCGAGCGCGCCGAAGGGCTCGTCCATCAGCAGGATCTTGGGCTGCATCGCCAGCGCCCGGGCGATGCCGACGCGCTGCTTCATGCCGCCGGAGATCTCGCCCGGCCGCTTGTCCTTGGCGTGCGCCATGTGGACCAGGGCCAGGTTGTGCATCACCCACTCATGCCGCTCGGCCGCGCTCTTGGCCCGGCCGAACACCTTGTCGACGGCGATCCGGACGTTGCCGTAGACGGTCAGCCAGGGCAGCAGCGAGTGGTTCTGGAACACGATGGCGCGGTCGGGGCCCGGGCTGTCGACCACCTGGCCGTCCAGCAGCACCTCGCCGGTGGTGGAGCGGACCAGGCCGCCGACGATGTTCAGCATGGTCGACTTGCCGCAGCCGGAATGGCCGATGATCGACACGAACTCGCCGCGGGCGATGCCCAGGTTCACATCGACCAGCACCTCGCTGACCGCGCTGCCGCGGGTGAAGCGCATGCCGACCTGCTCGATCGAGAGATAGCTGTCCATGGGGCGTCTCCTCAGGCCGAGGTGCCGCGGGCGACGAGCGCGCCGGCGAAGCCGATCAGGCGGTCGAGGACGAAGCCGACCAGCCCGACATAGACCAGCGCCACGATGATGTCGCTGATGCGCGAGCTGTTCCACGCGTCCCAGATGAAGAAGCCGATACCGACGCCGCCGATCAGCATCTCGGCCGCGATGATGGCGAGCCAGGACAGGCCGATGCCGATGCGCAGCCCGGTGAAGATGTAGGGCACGGTCGCCGGCAGGGTGATCTTGGTGAACACCTCCCAGGGCGACAGGCGCAGCACCGCGGCGACGTTGCGGTAGTCCTGCGGGATGTTGCGCACCCCGACCGCGGTGTTGATCACGATCGGCCAGATCGAGGTGATGAAGATGACGAAGATCGCCGACGGCTCAGCCTGCTGGAACCCGGCTAGCGAGATCGGCAGCCAGGCCAGCGGCGGGATGGTGCGCAGCACCTGGAAGATCGGATCCAGCCCGCGCATGGCCCAGACGCTCTGCCCGATCAGCACGCCGAGCGCGACCCCGACCACGGAGGCCAGGGCGAAGCCGACCGCCACCCGCGACAGGCTGGTGGCGATCTGCCAGAAGGCGCCCTTGTCGACCCCGCCATTGTCGTAGAATGGGTCGATGATGAAGTCCCAGGTGTCGTCCAGCACCTTGAGCGGCGATGGCAGGTTGGAGGTCGGGCTGGAGCACAGCAGCTGCCAGGCCAGCAGCAGCAGCGCCAGCACGATCAGCGGCGGGACCACCCGGGCCGCGGCCTCGGCGGCGAGGCGGCCGAGGACGGGGCCGAGCGGCGGCCGCGCCACCGGCAGGGACACGACCCGGCCGGCGGGCGTCGCCCTCGGCTTGGGACCCGCGGCGGGGGCTTCGGAGACGATCTGGGCGGTCTGGGGCACGAGGCTGGCTCCGGCTGTCTGTCGTCGGGGCGTCAGGCGACGGTCTTGATCGCGAGGCTGGCGAGGTAGGCGTCGGGGGCGTCGGGGTCGAAGACCTTGCCGTCGAAGAAGGTCTCCTTGCCGCGCGAGGTGCCGGCCGGGATCTCCTCGGCCGGCACGCCGGCTGCCTGCGCGGCCTGACGCCAGAGGTCCTCGCGATTGACCTTGGCGATCAGCGCCTTGAGGTCGGTGTCGGGGGCGATGTAGCCCCAGCGCCGGTCCTCGGTCAGGAACCACAGCTCGTGGCTCTGGAACGGGTAGGAGGCGAAGTCCTGCCAGAACTTCATCAAGAGCGGGCTGTTCTCGACCTTGCGGCCGTCGCCGTAGTCGATGGTGCCGAGCGAGCGCGGCAGGATGTCGGCCGGGGGCACGTTGAACCATGCCCTCCGGCCGATGATCTGGGCCATTTCCTCCTTGTTCTCCGGCTTGTCGGCCCAGCGCTGCGCCTCCAGCACCGCCTGCAGCAGCGCCGCCGCCGCCTTCGGGTTGGCGTCGACCCAGTCGGCGCGCAGCGCCAGGCTCTTCTCCGGATGATCCTTCCACAGCTCGCCGGTGACGCAGGCGGAGTAGCCGATCCCCTGGTGCACGAGCTGGTCGTTCCACGGCTCGCCGACGCAGAAGGCCTGCATGTTGCCGACCTTCATGTTGGCGACCATCTGCGGCGGCGGCACCACGATGGTGCTGACGTCCTTGTTCGGATCGATGCCGCCGGCCGCCAGCCAGTAGCGCATCCACAAATCGTGGGTGCCGCCGGGGAAGGTGACGGCGCATTTCACCTCCTGCCCCTTGGCCTTCATGTCGGCGAAGGCGGCCTTCAGCGGTTTGGCGTCGACCGTGGCGCCGGCCGGCATCAGGTCCTTGGCGACCGAGATCGCCTGGCCGTTGGTGTTCAGCCGGCACAGGATCTGCATCGGCAGCGGCTTGTTCTCGGCGGTGATGGTGCCGAGCGTCATCAGGTAGGGCATCGGCGTCAGGATGTGGGCGCCGTCGATGCCGCCGCCGGCCGAGCCCAGCACCAGGTTGTCGCGGGTGGTACCCCAGGAGGCCTGCTTGGCGACCGTGACCTCGGTCAGCCCGACCTGGTCGAACAGCCCCTTCTCCTTGGCGATGATCAGCGGGGTGGAGTCGGTCAGGGCGATGAAGCCCAACGTCGCCTTGGTCGTCTCCGGCCCCGCTCCCTGGGCGAAGGCGCCGGCGGGGAAGGCGGCGCGGAGCGCGGCGATGGTCGCCGCGGCTCCGGTCAGCTTCGCAGTGCCCTGCAGCAGGCTGCGGCGGCTGAGGGTGATGGTGCGGTCGCGTCCGGTCATGAAAGCCCCCTTCGGTTCGGTCAGCCGCGTTGCGTCGCGACGGTTGTGGTGCCGCCGGCGGCGAGGCCGGCGAGATCGGTGTCGAGCGCGGCGGGATCGAAGATCCGGCCGTCGCAGAAGCGGTCGGCGCCCAGGGCCACGCCGCCGGTCTTGTCGGCCAGCACCCACAGGGTGTCGTGATGGCCTTCGGTCTTGCTGTCCGCCGCCGGGGCCGGGTAGCCGAGGTCCCAGGCGGCCTCGCGGTAGAGATCCGGCCGGTAGACGGCGGCAGCGGTGGCGGCGATGTCGATCGTGTCCGGCAGCTCGCCCCAGCGCCGTAGCTGCGCCAGGAACCAGGCGGCGTGGGACCGCCAGGGCAGGCCGGCGGCACGGCGATGATAGACCGGGCCGCGCGCCGGCAGCCCGTCGACCAGCAGGTCGCCCGGCCGCCCGACCAGGCTGGCGGCGATCGAGGCGGCCGGGGCGTTCAGCACCTCCGGCGCCGCCAGCATCGCCACCGCCTCGGGTCGGTGCCGCGGCCGGTCCAGCCAGGCGGCGGCGCGGATCAGGGCGCGCAGCAGGGCGCGATGGGCGTCCGGCCGGGCCTCGGCCCAGGCACGGGTGACGGCGAAGACCTTCTCCGGCGCGTTGTTCCAGATTTGCCAGCCGGTGGTGGCGGTGACGCCGACCCCCTGGTCGACCGCGACATCGCCCCAGGGCGCGCCGACGCAGAAGCCGTCGACCCGCCCGGCCGACAGATGCGCCACCATCTGCGGCGGCGGCACCACCACGATGCGGACGTCGCGCTGCGGATCGACCCCGCCGGCCGCCAGCCAGTAGCGCAGCTGGTCGTGATGGCTCGACACCGGGAAGACGATGGCGAGGACCAGGGGCGGGGCGCCGGCCCGGCGCCGTTCGGCGACGACGGCCGCGATCGCCGAGGCCGACCCGGCGGCCGCGCCCTCCGGATTCGCCGCCGCCATCTCCGCCGCCAAAGCGCGCGAGACGGTGACGGCATTGCCGTTCAGGCTCAGCGACAGGCCGACCAGCATCGGCGTCTTCGGGCCGCTCAGCCCCAGCGTGATCGCCAGCGGCAGCGGCGCCAGCATATGGGCGCCGTCCAGCAGGCCGCAGACCAGCTTGTCGCGCAGGCTGGCCCAGCTGCTCTCGCGCGACAGCCGGACCGACAGCCCCTCCTCGCGGAAGAAGCCTTTCCGCTCCGCCACGATCAGGGGCGCGCAGTCGGCCAGCGGCACGAAGCCGAGGGTCAGATCTGTGCGGTGGTTCGTCATCAGCCGCTCCAAAACGAAAAGGCGTCCGAGAGCCTGCGGAAGATCCGCAACCCTCGGACGCCTTTGCCCGGTTCAGACGGCCCATCGTCGGACCGCCCAGAATATCGTCAGACGGACGCCATTGCCCATCGTCACCCAAGGGATACGCAAGCGGCGTGCCAACCACCTCGCCATGCCCCTCCCGAATTCGGAGATCGAGCGCCGCGGCGCGATTCAGGGATCGAAAGCGAGTGGCGCGGGCACGCTGCACTGCGGTATGATTCTGCTTCGCTGTTGTGCAATGCACAAAAATGCGGCAAAAACAGGCGCGCCTAAATTTTGGTCAGCAGCTCGCTGATGCTGATCACCTGCTCGGCGATCTCGGCCAGCGGTTTGCCGCGGTCCATCGCCAGCTTGCGCAGCGCCTTGTAGGCCTCGTCCTCGGTCATGCCGCGCTGCTGCATCAGGATGCCCTTGGCGCGCTCGATGCGCTTGCGTTCGGCCAGGGTGGCGCGGGTCTTCTCCAGCTCGTCGCGCATCGCCTGGAAGGCCTGGAACCGGGCGATCGCGGCCTCCAACACCGGCTTCACCCGATGCGGGCCGAGGCCGTCGACGACATAGGCGCTGACCCCGGCGCGGATCGCCTCGCCGATCGCGGCGTCGTCGCTCTGGTCGACGAACATCACGATCGGCCTCGGCCGCTCGCGGCTGACGCTGCGCATATGCTCCAGCGCGTCGCGGTTGGGGGCGTCGAGGTCGACGATGATCACGTCCGGCTCGATCTCGCGCACCCGCGCCAGCAGGTTCTCCGTGCCGCTGGCGGTGGTGACCACGCCGTGGCCGGCCGCGGTCAGCGCCGCCTCGACCACGCGGCACCGCTCGGCGTTCTCATCGACCAGGAGGATGCGCAGGACCATTCGCGGGCACAGGGGGCAACGGGACTGGATCAGGGACTCGGATCAGGGACTCGGTCAGGCCTCAGCAAGTTCTGGACCACATCAGATATGGGGACGCTGCGCAGGGAATGGGCAGCCGAGGCATCTGCCGCCCTCTTAGGCAGGTACGGGTGGCGGAGTTCCGCCACTGGCCCGGAACTTGCCTAGCGATCGGGATGCGGACGCAAACAAGCGAGTTCAGGGAGTTCACGATGGCATTGTCGCAGAAACATTGGGTGATCGGCGCCGCGCTGGCGGTGTCCATGGGGCTGGGCTTCACCAGCGCTGCCCGGGCCGAGGACACCATCAAGGTCGGCATCCTCCATTCCCTGTCCGGCACCATGGCGATCAGCGAGACCACGCTGAAGGACGTCATGCTGATGCTGATCGACGAGCAGAACAAGAAGGGCGGGCTGCTCGGCAAGAAACTGGAAGCGGTGGTGGTCGATCCGGCCTCGGACTGGCCGCTCTTCGCCGAGAAGGCGCGGCAGCTGATCTCGGTCGACAAGGTCGCGGCCACCTTCGGCTGCTGGACCTCGGTGTCGCGGAAATCGGTGCTGCCGGTGTTCGAGGAGCTCGACGGCATCCTGTTCTACCCGGTGCAGTACGAGGGCGAGGAGAGCTCGCGCAACATCTTCTACACCGGCGCCGCGCCGAACCAGCAGGCGATCCCGGCGGTCGACTATCTGATGAACGAGGAGGGGGTGCAGCGCTGGGTGCTGGAAGGCACCGACTACGTCTATCCGCGCACCACCAACAAGATCCTCGAGGCCTATCTCAAGGCCAAGGGCGTGGCGCCGGAGGACATCAGCGTCAACTACACGCCGTTCGGCTTCTCCGACTGGCAGACCGAGGTCGGCAAGATCAAGGCCTTCGGCTCGGCCGGCAAGAAGACCGCCGTGGTCTCGACCGTCAATGGCGACGCCAACGTGCCGTTCTACAAGGAGCTCGGGAACCAGGGCATCAAGGCGACCGACATCCCGGTCGTGGCCTTCTCGGTCGGCGAGGAGGAGCTGGCCGGGCTCGACACCGGCCCGCTGGTCGGCCACCTGGCCGCGTGGAACTACTTCCAGAGCATCGACACGCCGGAGAACAAGGACTTCATCGCCAAGTGGCACGCCTTCATCAAGAACGACAAGCGCACCACCAATGACCCGATGGAGGCGCATTACATCGGCTTCAACATGTGGGTGAAGGCGGTCGAGAAGGCGGGCAGCACCGATCCCGACAAGGTGATCGACGCCATGGTCGGCGTCACCGTGCCGAACCTGACCGGCGGTTATGCCAGCATGATGCCGAACCACCACATCACCAAGCCGGTGCTGATCGGCGAGATCCAGGCTGACGGCCAGATCCAGACGGTGTCGGAGACCCCCGAGGTCGTGGGCGACGAGTGGTCCGACTATCTCGAGGGTTCGAAGGACCTGATCGCCGATTGGCGCAAGCCGCTGGCCTGCGGCAACTTCAACGTCAAGACCGGCAAGTGCGGCGGGTCGGGCTCCTGACTAAGGGATGGAGGGGAAGCCGGGAGGCGCGGGGGCGCCTCCCGGCATTCAATCGCAGGCTGTGATGATCGGGCTTCGAATGGTCGCAAAGCATGGGGCGAACGACGCAAACCAGTCCCCCCTCCCCTTGCGGGAGGGGGGCAGGGGGAGGGGGTTCGTGCAGCCCGGGCAGACCTTCGTCGAAATGTACAGGCTTATCTGTCGTGGTCTCCTAGGAGTCCGACGGGAGCTTATTGCTCTTGCTGCGGCAACCCCCTCCCCCTACCCCCCTCCCGCGAGGGGAGGGGGGACTCGATCTGTGCTGACGGGTGGCGTCCTCGCCCTCCTCCTGCTCCTCCTCCCGCTCTCCGCCCGGGCGGAGATTCCGGCCGAGGTGCTCGCACGCTTCGCCTCGACCAACTACGACGACATCGCCGCCGGGGTGGACGGGGTCGCCGCCTCGGGTGACGCGCGGGCGCCGGCGGTGCTGGAGGCGCTGGCGGCCGGACGCCTGATCGCGGCGCCGGGGGGCACGGTGGCGATCAAGACCGAGGCCGGCGGCTTCGTCGACGCCGCCACCGGGGCCGCACTCACCGAGGCGCCGGCCGGCGGCAAGCCGATCCGGGTCAACAACCGGGTGCGGCGGGCGATCGACGCGGCGATGGGGTCGCTGACCCTGCTGGCGCCCGACCCGGCCAAGCGCCTGGACGCCGCCGCCGCGGTGTTCAAATCGCGCGACGACAAGGCGCTGCCCGCACTGGAGGCGGCGCTGGCGCGCGAGACCGATCCGGCGGTGAAGCAGGCCTTCCTCGAGGCGCGCGCCGCCATCATCCTGGCCAAGGGCGGCAGCGACGACGCGATGCTGCCGGCGATCGACACCGTCGCCGCCCGCGGCGACCAGGAGGTGCGGGCGCTGCTGTCCGGCATTCCGAGCCCGTCCCCCGCCGTCGCCGCCGCGGCCGAGGCTGCGATCGGCCGGATCGACACCCGGCTCGCGATCTGGAACGGGGTGCAGAGCCTGTATTACGGGCTCAGCCTCGGCTCGGTGCTGCTGATCGCCGCCATCGGCCTCGCCATCACCTTCGGGGTGATGGGCGTGATCAACATGGCGCATGGCGAGATCGTCATGCTCGGCGCCTACACCACCTTCCTGGTGCAGGAGGCGTTCCGCAGCTATGCGCCGAACCTGTTCGACTATTCCCTTGCGGTGGCCTTGCCGCTGGCCTTCCTGGTCGCGGCCCTGGCCGGCGTCGCGATCGAGCGCGGCATCATCCGCTTCCTCTATGGCCGGCCGCTGGAGACGCTGCTGGCCACCTTCGGCCTGTCGCTGATCCTGCAGCAGGCGGTGCGCACCGCCTTCGGCCCGTCGAACCGCGAGGTCGGCAACCCGGCCTGGATGTCCGGTGCCTTCGACCTGGGCGGGCTGACCCTGACCTGGAATCGGCTCTGGATCGTCGTCTTCGCACTGCTGGTCTTCGCCGCGCTGATGCTGGTGCTGCGCTATACCGCGCTGGGCCTGCAGATGCGGGCGGTGACGCAGAACCGGCGCATGGCCGCGGCGATGGGCATCCGCACCAGCCGGGTCGACATGCTGACCTTCGGCATCGGTTCCGGCGTCGCCGGCATCGCCGGGGTGGCGCTCAGCCAGATCGACAATGTCAGCCCCAATCTCGGTCAGGGCTACATCATCGACAGCTTCATGGTCGTGGTGTTCGGCGGCGTCGGCAACCTGTGGGGCACGCTGGTCGGGGCGCTGACGCTCGGCGTCGCCAACAAGCTGCTGGAGCCCTGGGCCGGCGCGGTCTTGGGCAAGATCGCGATCCTGGTCGGGATCATCCTGTTCATCCAGAGGAAGCCGCGCGGGCTGTTCCCGCTCAAGGGGCGGGCGGTGGAATCATGATCACGGCCCGTCTCCTTCGTGCCTCAGGCGGCCCGGCCTTCGCCCTCGGCCTCGTCGCCGTGGCGGTGCTGATCCTGCTGGCCAACCTGGCGCTGCCGGCAGACTCGGCATTCTACGTGCCGGGCTACGCCGTCAGCCTGATGGGCAAGTATCTGTGCTACGCCCTGCTGGCCCTGGCGATCGACCTGGTCTGGGGCTATGTCGGCATCCTCAGCCTCGGCCATGGCGCCTTCTTCGCCCTCGGCGGCTACGCCATGGGCATGTATCTGATGCGCCAGATCGGCTCGCGCGGCGTCTACGGCAACCCGGTGCTGCCGGACTTCATGGTGTTCCTGAACTGGCCGGAGCTGCCCTGGTACTGGCTCGGCTTCGACCAGTTCTGGTTCGCGGCGCTGATGGTGCTGCTGGTGCCGGGCGCGCTGGCCTTCGTCTTCGGCTGGTTCGCCTTCCGCAGCCGCGTCTCCGGCGTCTATCTCTCGATCATCACCCAGGCGATGACCTACGCCCTGCTGCTGGCCTTCTTCCGCAACGACATGGGCTTCGGCGGCAACAACGGCCTGACCGACTTCAAGGACCTGCTCGGCTTCAGCCTGCAGGCGGATGCGACGCGGGCCGGTCTGTTCCTGGCCAGCGCCATAGCGCTCGCCGCCGCCTTCCTGATGTGCCGGGCGATCACCCGGTCGCGCTTCGGCAAGGTGATGATCGCCATCCGCGACGCCGAAAGCCGCACCCGCTTCCTCGGCTACCGGGTCGAATCCTACAAGCTGGTGGTGTTCACCCTGTCGGCGATGATGGCCGGGGTGGCCGGCGCCCTCTACGTGCCGCAGGTCGGCATCATCAACCCGGGCGAATTCGCCCCGGCCAATTCGATCGAGGCGGTGATCTGGGTCGCGGTCGGCGGCCGCGGCACGCTGATCGGACCGATCATCGGCGCGGTCACGGTCAATCTCGGCAAGACCGTCTTCACCAACCTGCTGCCGGAATTCTGGCTGTTCGCGCTGGGCGGACTGTTCATCCTGGTGACGCTGGTGCTGCCCAAGGGCATCGTCGGCGCGGTGCAGTCGGCCTGGCGTTCCCGACGAGCCCGTCCGGGCCGCCGCGCGGCCGAGGTGGCGACGGAGACGCCGCGATGACGGCTCCCGAAGCCCCCACCCAGGCGCTGCTCTATCTCGACGGCGTGACCGTGACCTTCAGCGGCTTCCGGGCGCTCAACGCCCTGTCGCTGGTGATCGAGCCGGGCGAGATGCGGGCGATCATCGGCCCGAACGGGGCCGGCAAGACCACGATGATGGATGTCATCACCGGCAAGACCCGACCGGACCAGGGCGAGGCGCTGTTCCGCGGCACCCACGACCTGACCCGGCTGGACGAGACGGCGATCGCGGGCTTAGGCATCGGACGCAAGTTCCAGAAGCCGACGGTGTTCGACAGTCACACGGTCGGGGACAACCTCCTCCTCGCCCTGGCCGGCCCGCGATCGCCGACCAACCTCTTGTTCGGCCGCCCCCGTCCCGACACGGCGGAGCGGATCGAAGAGATCCTGGAAACGACCAAGCTGACGGCGCATCGCGACCGGCTGGCCGGGGCGCTGTCGCACGGCCAGAAGCAGTGGCTGGAGATCGGCATGCTGCTGGCGCAGGAGCCGGCGCTGCTGCTGGTGGACGAGCCGGTGGCCGGCATGACCGACGCCGAGACCGAGGAGACGGCGATCCTGCTGCGCGAGATCAACAAGACCCGGTCGGTGGTGGTGGTGGAGCACGACATGCATTTCGTCCGCGCCCTCGACGTCAAGGTGACGGTGCTGCATGAGGGCTCGGTGCTGGCCGAAGGACCGCTCGACACCGTCAGCGCCGACCCGCGCGTCATCGACGTCTATCTCGGGCGCTGAGCATGCTTGCAGTCGAAGGCATCGACCTGTTCTACGGCGCAGCCCAGGCGCTGCGGCGGGTGTCGCTCGGCGTCGGCAAGGGCGAGGTGACCTGCCTGCTCGGCCGCAACGGCGTCGGCAAGACCAGCACCTTGCGCGCCATCGTCGGCCAGCAGCCGGTGGCGGCCGGCAAGATCCTGTGGGAGGGCGAGGACATCACCCGCCTGCCGACGGCGGAGCGGGCGCGGCGCGGCATCGCCTTCGTGCCGCAGGGGCGCGAGATCTTCCCGCTGCTGACGGTGAGGGAGAACCTCGAGACCGGCTTCGCCATGCTGCCGCGGCGCGAGCGGCGGGTGCCGGAGGAGATCTTCGAGCTGTTCCCGGTCTTGAAGTCGATGCTCGGCCGGCGCGGCGGCGACCTGTCGGGCGGGCAGCAGCAGCAGCTGGCGATCGGCCGGGCCCTGGTGACCCGGCCGCGCCTCTTGATCCTGGACGAGCCGACGGAGGGCATCCAGCCGTCGATCATCAAGGACATCGGCCGCGTCATCGCGATGTTGCGCGACCGTGGCACCATGGCGATCCTGCTGGTCGAGCAGTATTTCGATTTCGCCCATGCTCTGGGCCAACGCCTCGTCGTGCTGGATCGCGGCGAGGTCGTGGTGGACGGGGACAAGACCGCGCTCGATGAAGACAGCGTCCGTCGTCACCTTACGGTCTGACCCGCCGGCCTTCGTGGAGCCGACGGCCCTGCCCGTGCCGCTGGCGCGCGCCCGCGGCCGGCTCGACCTCGGCTTCAAGCGGCGTGGGGCCGAGACGGTGCTGGCCGCGTTGTTCCAGGAGGGCTGTGCCAAGGCGCGCTTCCCGCGGCGTGAGGCCGAGGCCTTCGCCGGCGCCGTGCTGCTGAACACGGCCGGCGGGCTGACCGGCGGCGATCGGCTGCAGCAGGCGGTGCGCTGGGGCGAGGGCACGGCGGCGACGGTGGCGGGGCAGGCGGCGGAGCGGATCTATCGCTCGCTTGGCGATGCGGCGAGGATCGAGACCCGGCTGGCGGTCGAGCCCGGCGCCACAGCCGAGTGGTTGCCGCAGGAGACCATCCTGTTCGACCGCGCCCGCCTGGACCGTGACCTGCAGATCGAGCTGCGCGGCGATGCGCGCTTCCTGGGCGTGGAGGCGATCGTGTTCGGCCGCGCGGCGATGGGCGAGGTGGTGCGGCAGGGCACGCTGCGCGATGCTTGGCGGATCCGCCGCGACGGCCGGCTGGTCTACGCCGATGCGCTGGCGGTCGATGGCGACCCGGCGGCGGCGCTGGACCGGCCGGGCCTCGGCCGCGGCGCCCGGGCGATGGCGACGCTGCTCTTCGCGGCGCCTGAGGCGCAGGCGTTGATCGACCCGCTGCGCGCGGCGCTGGCCGGGGCGGAAGGGCTGGCCGGCGCCAGCGCCTGGAATGGACTATTGGTCGCCCGTTTCGCCGCGCCGGATGGCGCCGTGCTGCGGCGCGACCTGATCTCGGCGCTCGGTATCCTGCGGGCCGGGCGCCCGCTGCCGCGCGTCTGGCAATGTTGAAGAAGCACTGGGAGGAGTCTCCGTGAACCTGACCCCGCGGGAGAAGGACAAGCTGCTGATCGCCATGGCCGCGATGGTGGCGCGCCGGCGGCTGGAGCGCGGCGTGAAGCTGAACTATCCGGAGGCGGTGGCGCTGATCTCCGACTTCGTCACCGAAGGGGCCCGCGACGGCCGCTCGGTGGCGTCGCTGATGGCGGCCGGCGCCACGGTGCTGACCCGGGACCAGGTGATGGAGGGCGTGGCCGAGATGATCCACGACGTCCAGGTCGAGGCCACCTTCCCCGATGGCACCAAGCTGGTGACCGTCCATGAGCCGATCCGCTGAGGGAGCCGCAGCATGATCCCGGGCGAACTCATTCCGGCACAGGGCATGATCGAGCTGAACGCGGGCCGCGACAGCATCGTCCTGACCGTGGCCAACACCGGTGACCGGCCGGTCCAGGTCGGCAGCCACTATCATTTCTTCGAGACCAACCCGGCCCTGTCCTTCGACCGGGCAGCGGCGCGGGGCCGGCGGCTGGACATCGCGGCCGGCACCGCCGTCAGGTTCGAGCCGGGGCAGAGCCGCGAGGTGCGGCTGGTCGCCCTGGCCGGCGCGCGCGTCGCGACCGGCTTCCGCCAGGCGGTCATGGGGCCGCTCGATCCGGTCCAGGGCTGAGGAGGTCCTATGCCCATTTCCATCTCCCGCGCCGCCTATGCCGACATGTTCGGGCCGACCACCGGCGACCGGCTGCGCCTGGCCGACACCGAGCTGTTCATCGAGATCGAGCGCGACCACACGATCTATGGCGAGGAGGTCAAGTTCGGCGGCGGCAAGGTGATTCGCGACGGCATGGGGCAGAGCCAGGCCACCCGGGCCGAAGGCACCGCCGACACCGTCATCACCAACGCCGTGATCCTCGACCACTGGGGCATCGTCAAGGCCGATGTCGCGATCCGCGACGGCCGCATCGCCGCCATCGGCAAGGCCGGCAATCCGGACATCCAGCCGGGCGTCGACATCGTCATCGGCCCGGGCACCGAGATCATTGCCGGCGAGGGCAGGATCCTGACCGCCGGCGGCATCGACTGCCACATCCACTTCATCTGCCCGCAGCAGGTGGAGGAGGCGATCGCCAGCGGCGTCACCACCCTGGTGGGCGGCGGCACCGGCCCATCGACCGGCACCAAGGCCACCACCTGCACCCCAGGCCCCTGGCACATCGCCCGCATGCTGCAGGCGGCGGAGGGGCTGCCGGTCAATATCTCGATCTCCGGCAAGGGCAATGCCAGCCGGCCGGACGCGCTGATCGAGCAGATCCGCGCCGGCGCCTCCTCGCTCAAGCTGCATGAGGACTGGGGCACCACCCCGGCCGCGATCGACTGCTGCCTCGGCGTCGCCGACGCCATGGACATCCAGGTGATGATCCACACCGACACGCTGAACGAGAGCGGCTTCGTCGAGGACACCATCGCCGCGTTCAAGGGCCGCACCATCCACGCCTTCCACACCGAAGGCGCCGGCGGCGGACATGCGCCGGACATCATCCGGGTGGCCGGCCTGGCCAACGTCATCCCGTCCTCGACCAACCCGACCCGGCCGTTCACCGTCAACACGCTCGACGAGCATCTCGACATGCTGATGGTGTGCCATCACCTGGATGCCGGGATTCCGGAGGACGTGGCCTTCGCCGAAAGCCGGATCCGGCGCGAGACCATCGCGGCCGAGGACATCCTGCACGATCTCGGCGCCTTCTCGATCATCTCCTCCGACAGCCAGGCGATGGGCCGGATCGGCGAGGTGATCCTGCGCACCTGGCAGACCGCGCACAAGATGAAGGTCCAGCGTGGCCGTCTGGCCCAGGAGACCGGCGAGAACGACAACGCCCGCGTCAAGCGCTACGTCGCGAAGTACACCATCAACCCGGCGATCGCGCAGGGGCTGTCGCGGCATGTCGGCTCGGTCGAGGTCGGCAAGCTGGCCGACCTGGTGCTGTGGGACCCGGCCTTCTTCGGGGTGAAGCCGGAGCTGGTGCTGAAGGCCGGCACCATCTCGATGGCGCTGATGGGCGACCCCAACGCCTCGATCCCGACGCCGCAGCCGGTGCATTACCGGCCGATGTTCGGCGGCTTCGGCCGGGCCATGGCGGCCTCGGCCATCACCTTCGTGTCCAAAGCGGCGCTGGAGGACGGCATCGGCCACCGGCTGGGCTTACAGCGCGAGGTGGTGGCGGTCGAGGGCACGCGCGGCATCGGCAAGGCCGACATGATCCACAACTCGGCGACCCCGGTGATCGAGGTCGACCCCGAGACCTACGAGGTCCGCGCCGACGGCGAGCTGCTGACCTGCGAACCGGCCTCGGTGCTGCCGCTGGCGCAGCGGTACTTTCTGTTCTGAGATGGCTGTGACGCTGATCGACGCTGGGCCCGCCCTTTTTTGCCCCCCCTCCCCGGGGGGGGGGGGGGGGGGGGGGGGGG
>NZ_JASATH010000155.1:0-19911 GCF_038440215.1 Inquilinus sp. OTU3971
ATCGGTGAGGCCAGACCGAAGATAAATGAGTCCCCCTCCCGCGAGGGGAGGGGGACTCGAATGTGAATGTCGCGGCGCCTCAGGGTGAGGGGGCGGCTCCGGCCTTCAGCCCGGCGCCGGGCCGCCGCCGGTGGCGGCGATCGCGGCGGCGGCGACGGCCGGGTCGACCGGGCCGCCGTCATGGCTGCGCACCACCACGTCGCGCCGTGCCAGGTGGATGCCGGCGGCGTCGAACTCCTCGAGGATGCGCTGATACAGCATCCGGCGGATCATGAACTGCTCGCCCGGCCGGGCCATGAACTTGATCCCGACCACCATGTTGAACTCCTCGATCTGGCGCACGCCCTGGGATTTCGGCGCGTCGAGCAGATGCGGGCCTAGCGTCGGGTCGGCGGCGATCTCGGCGCCGATCTTCTTCACGATCTTCTTCACCTGGTCGACATCGGTGTCGAACGGCACCCGGAACTCCATCTTCACCACCACCCAGTCGCGGCTGAGATTGGTCATCGCCCGGGCCTCGCCGAACGGCACCGTCTGCAGCGCGCCGCGCTGGTGGCGCAGCTTGAGCGAGCGGATCGAGATCGCCTCGACCGTGCCCTTCAGATTGCCGATCTCGACATATTCGCCGATCCGGAACGCGTCCTCGAGCAGGAAGAAGACGCCGGAGACGATGTCCTTCACCAGGGTCTGGGCGCCGAAGCCGATGGCCAGGCCGATGACGCCGGCACCGGCCAGCAGCGGTCCGATGTCGATGCCGAGCGCGGACAGCACCACCAGCACCGCGACCGTGGCCAGCGTGACGAAATAGGCGTTGCGGAACAGCGGCAGCAGCGTGCGCATCCGGGCCTGCCGGGTGACGTCGGTCGCCGACATCGACGTGGTCGACCGGCTGAGATGGTGGTCGATCAGGCCGCGGCCGAGATGCCACAGCAGGTCGACCGCGATCAGCGTCAGCACGATCCGCAGGGCGGCGCGCAGCGCCATCGCCCCCGGCTCCTCCGCCGCCATCATCGCATGCATCGAATCGACGCCCCAGCGCTGCGCCAGGAAGGCCAGGGCGCCGAGGATGACCAGCGCCTGGGCCGTCCGCTCGACCAGCATCGCCAGCGGCTTGTCCTTGCCCTCGACCGAACCCGGCGACGCCACCGACCGCGCCGCCTCGCGGATCTGGCGCAGGCCCCAGGGCAGCAGCGCCAGCACGAAGACGGTGATCGCGGCGCGGGCGGCGCCGAGGGCGATCAGCACCGCCGCCGCCGCCATCGCCACCGTGACCACCCAGCGCGCGAGGTCGTCCTTGATGCCCGGCTCGTTGGTCCAGGCCCGGCGCCGCCAGGTGAAGGCGACGACCAGGGCGAGCACCAGGAAGGAGGTCAGCTCGCGGATCAGCAGCGCCGCATCCTCCGGCGCGTCCAGCCGGCTCATCAGCCGGGCCAGGAACACGCCGCCGATCATCACCGTCGGGATCGCGATCAGCCAGCGCATGACCACCGGGATGACGCTCTCCTCCACCACCACCAGGCGCAGGTCCGGCCGGCCGGGGGCGAGGCCGAGCCGCAGCACCGCCCGCGCCAGGCGGCCGACCAGCACGATGGCCAGGAGGGCGATGACCAGATGCTGGAAGCCGTGCGGCCAGGTGAAGATCAGGAAGACGCCGAGACTGCCGACAGCGAAGGCGATCACGGCGCCGACGGCGAAGACCAGGCGGGCGCCGAAGACGGCGAGATGCTCGCCGATCCCGGCGCCGGGCGCGTGGATCAGCCGGTGACGGATCGAGGCGGTCAGGCGCCGGAACAGCCACTCGACCAGGATGCCGATGCCGACGAAGCCGCCGACCGCCAGGACCAGGCCGATCAGGCCGAGCTCGGCCAGCGCGTCGCCGATCCGGGTGCCGACCGCGGCCAGGATGCCGGGCAGGTCGTGCATGGTCGCGACGTACCATTGCAGCTTGCTGCGGGTCTGCATCCGCATCATGTCGATCTCGTCCATCTTGGACGAGGCCGATGCCGCGGCGGCCGGTGTCGGCTGCGCGGCCTGCTTCTGCGCCAGCCAGCCCTGCACCTCGGGGTTGCGCAGCAGGTCCAGCAACTGCTGGACGGAGGCCGGAGGAGGCTGCTCCACCGCCGGCGCGGGCGCCTGCTGCGCCCAGGCCGTCCCCCCGGCCAGAACCAGCACCGCGATCAGCAGGCCCCGAAACCAACGCATCCGCCCCTCCCCGTCCCCAGCCGCGCATGCTGTCGCGCCGCGCGGCCGGTGGCAACGGTCCTCGCGGGGGGGATGCAAGGATCACTGGGCGGCGACGCGCACCCCGGCCTGCCACGTCTCCCAGTCCCGGACCACGGCCTGGACGAAGGGGGCGCCCGCCGCATACAGGTTGGCGATCGCGATCGGGAAGCCGCCGGACTTGGCCTGCAGGGATTCCACCGCCGTCTGGCCGGGATGGGGCCGGTCGAAATTGGACGCTGTGCGCAGCACCGCGACCCGCCTGGTGTCCACGAGGCCGGCCTCCTCGCCGCGCCGCAGCGCCTCGAAGGTGGCGTTGTCCTCCTGCTGCGTCGTGCAATAGCTGCCCTTGCCGTCGGTCAGGAGCGCCACCCAGTCTTTCGCCCGCTCGCCGATCAGCGCGCCGTGCCAGTAGGTGTCGCCCGCCAGCGTGTCGCATTGCACGACCTTCGGCGGCTGGTTGGCCGGGGCGTCCGGATAACGGGCCCGATAGGCCGCCGCGGCCTCGCCGTCGACCAGCTTCGCATCCTTGGTCAGGGCCAGAACGGCCTGGAGCAGGTCCTCGTTCAGCTGGAACACCTCGGTGCGGTAGTTGAGCGGCGGCTTCCCGGCCGGATCCTTCGCCCCAATGCCGAGATAGCCCGTGCTCCAGCCCTGCGGCGTCTCGCGGGCATCGATCTCGTGCTGGATGCCGAAATCGACCAGGTAGCGGGCCCAGGCGGCGGTGCCGAGCGTCCCCTGCGCCGGATCGATCCCGGCGATGCCGGCGATCAGCACATAGGCCTTGGTCAGGTCGAATTGCCGGCTCCACAGCAGCGCCATGGTCGAGGCCGCGGCGTTGGCATGGCCCATGCCGGTCGTCAACTGGCACACGCCGTCGGCGTTGCAGTGCACGGCGGGATAGTCGGGCGAGAGGCCCGGCACCGCGATCTCCCGATCCAGGCGAAGCTGCTCGATCCAGGGCTTCGCCTCCGGCCCGAACATCGAGATGATCAGCACCTTGACCGGTCGCGGCACCGGCGGCGTCTGCGCCATGGCGGGGGCGGCGGCGAACGCCGCCAGGGCCGCCGCGGCGACGGCGCGCTTCAGATCGGGAAGGGGCAAGGGTCGCTCCATCGCATCAGGAAAAGGATCTCGAGCCTACCCTAGCGCGCCCCCCGCGCCAGCCGCCGCTCCAGCGCCGTCGCCGCCAGGGCGATCGGGTAGCACAGGGCGAAGTAGAACAGCGCGACGAAACCGTAGGTGCGGGCGGAATCGAAGGTGGCGTTGACGATGATGGTGCCGGCCTTGGTCAGCTCGACGAAGCCGATCACCGAGGCCAGCGCCGTGCCCTTCACCACCTGGACCAGGAAGCCGACGGTCGGCGCGATGGCGACGCGCAGCGCTTGCGGCAGGATCACCAGCCGGAGCTGCTGCGGCCAGGACAGGGCCAGGGCCCGCGCCGCCTCCCATTGGCCGCGCGGCACGCTGTCGACCGCGCCGCGCCAGATCTCCGACAGGAAGGCGGCGGCGTAGAGCGTCAGCGCCACCGCGGCGGCGGCCAGCGGTGGCAGGTCGAGGCCGACCAGCGCCAGGCCGAAGAAGCACAGGAACAGCTGGATCAAGAGCGGCGTGCCCTGGAACAGCTGGACGTAGAGCCCGGTCGCGCGCAACGCCCAGCGCCGCCCGGACAGGCGCAGCAGCAGGAGGCCGGCGCCGAGCAGGAAGCCGCCGAGGAAGGCGATCAGGCTCAAGGCCACGGTCCAGCGCGCCGCCAGCAGCAGGTTGCGCAGTATGTCCCAGGTGGTGAAGCCGGTCATGCCGCGGCCTGCCGGTGGCGGAACAGGCGCCGGCCGACCCGGTCCGACAGCCGGCGCAGGGCGATGGCGAGGACCAGGTAGATCGCGCCGACCAGCAGATAGGTCTCGAAGCTGAGGAAGGTGCGGGACTGGATGAAGCTGCCGGCGAAGGTCAGCTCGCGCACCGCGATCTGCGACACCACCGAGGAGCCGAGCATGATGATGACGAACTGGCCGGTCAGGGAGGGATACACCTTCTCCAGCGCCGGGATCAGGATCACCAGCCGGAAGGTGCGCCAGCGCGACAGGCCGAGGCTGGCCCCGGCCTCCCACAACCCGCGGCCGACCCCGTCGAGACCGGCGCGCACGATCTCGGTCGCATAGCCGCCGAGGTTCACGATCATCGCCAGCAGCGCCGCCTCGACGCTGCCGAGCCGCAGCCCCAGCCGCGGCAGGCCGAAGAAGACGAAGAACAGCTGGACGATGAAGGGCGTGTTGCGGATCAGCTCGACATAGGCGCCGACCAGGATGCGGACCGGGGCGCGGCGCGAGCGTCGGCCGAGCGCGCCGAGCACGCCCAGCGCCAGCCCGCCGGCGATAGCGGCGAGAGTCAGGAGGATGGTCAGCCCGATCCCCTGCAGGACCAGGCCGCCATAGCCGAACAGGTCGGCGAAGTGGAAGGTCAAGCTCGGCTCAGACCGGCAGGTCGCCCGGCAGGCCGGCGCCGAGCCACTTCTGGCTGATCGCGTCCAGCCGCCCGTCCTGCCGGGCCGCGGCGATAATGGCGTTGACCCTGGCCAGCAGCTTCGGCTCGCCCTTGTTCAGGCCGATGAAGCAGGGCGACTGGCTGAGGATGAATTTCGGCTCCGGCCGCACCGCCGGGTCGCGCGCCAGGATCGCGGCGGCGACGACGTTGCCGGTGGCGATCAGTTCGGTCTGGCCCGACAGGAAGGCGGCGATCGTCGTGTTGTTGTCCTCGAACCGCTCGATGTCCGCGTCGGCCGGGGCGATCTTGGAGATCGCCAGGTCCTCCAGCGCGCCGCGGGTGACGCCGACGGTCTTGCCCGCCAGGTCCTCGGCCTTCGCCACCGTGGAATCGGCCGGGCCGAACACGCCGGAGAAGAACGGCGCATAGGCGCTGGTGAAGTCGATCACCTTCTCCCGCTCCGCGTTCTTGCCGAGGCTGGAGATGATCAGGTCGACCTTGTGGGTCTGCAGATAGGGCAGCCGGTTTGCACTGGTGACGGGCACCAGCTCGACCGCCACGCCCAAATCCTGGGCAATCAGGGTGGCCATGTCGATGTCGTAGCCCTGCGGCTGCAGGTCGGGCCCGGCCGAGCCGAAGGGCGGGAAGTCCTGCGGCACGGCGATGCGGATGACCTTGGCGGCCAGCACGTCGTCCAGCGCCTCGGCCGCGGCCGGCTGCGCCGCCCCGGCCAGCCCCATCGCCACCACCAGGCCGCAGAGCAGCCCCTTCCCCCAGTTCCGCAACGACATCCTGCGCCCCGTCCAAACCGGCGCGACCGCCGCGCCATCCGGCCCCGGGGGTCAGCAAGCGGCGTGCCAGGACGGGCCGGCGAAACAGACGGCAACAAATCGTTACGCACCCGGCATTGTCCCGGCCGACCCGGGGGGTTAGGGAAGGGCGGGACCCACCACCAGGACAGGCCATTGCCCACGCTGTTGTACATCCTCGCCTTCCTCTGCCCGCCGCTCGCCGTCTATCTCGACATCGGGGCGGGGGACGAGCTCCGGCTGAACATCATCCTGACGATCCTGGGCTGGATCCCCGGCATCCTCCACGCCCTCTACATCCTGTCGATCCACCCGCCGCACTGACGGCGCCGCGTCACTCCGCCGGCTGCAGCTCCGGCTCCGTCCGGGCCGGGCGCGACAGGAAGCCGAACACCACGGCGGTGCCGCTGCTGCCGGAATTCCTGCTGGCCTATCCCGAGATCGAGCTGGATCTCGACTTCAACGACCGCATCGTCGACGTGATCGATGCCGGGCTGGACGTGGTGATGCGCAGCGGTGCGCTGGCGGATTCGCGCCTGATGTCGCGGCGCGTCGGGCGGGCTTGGCCTGCTGTACACGGCCGACTTCATCGTCAGGGAGGCTCTGGAGGACGGCAGCCTGCAGACCGTGCTCGATGCCTACCAGGCCCCGCCGGTTCTGGGTGCTGTGGCCGTCCAGCCGGCAGTTGTCGCCGAAGGTACGGGTGTTCGTCGACTTCCTGTGCACGCGGCTGATCCCGGCACCGGGCGCCTGAACCCGAGGCCCAGGCGCCCGGCCTTCCGGGTTACAGCACGAAGTCCGCCGCCGTCAGCGCGACATTGCCGGCCAGCACGATATGGAAGTCGGAAGTGCCGTCGCCGTTGACATCGCCGGCGACCGTGGTGGTCGTGGGCGAGGTGTAGGCGTAGCGCAGCTCACCCGCGGTATGGGTGAACAGCCCGGTGCCGATGAAGTGGAACGCCTGGTTGCCGGCCGCCCAGACGTTGGCGTCGATCGGCGACACGTCGATCTTGTCGCCCTGGGCATGGCTGAAATCGGCGATCTTGTCAGCCTTGGGCCCGACCGCGCTGTACGAGAGGGAGGAGAAGACGAAGCGATCGGCCCCGGCGCCGCCGATGAGGACATCCGAACCGGCGCTGCCGACCAGTGTGTCATCGCCCGCTCCGCCGGACAGCGTCAGGCCGACCCGGCCGGCCCCGACCGCAAGGGCGTTGATCACGTCGTTGCCGGCGCCGCCGTCGACCGTCAGCTGGTCGGCCGCTTCCAGGTGCTGGATCGAGACTCTCTCCTGAAGCCCGTCGACGCCGACCGTGGACCCGGAGTTCCAGAGCGTGATGCCGTTGGCGCCGGCAGTACCCTCCACCGTCACCGCATCGATGGCCCCGTCGCCGGTGGTTCCACCCACGGTCCCGGCCAAGTCGATGTCGACCCGGTTGACTTCGGTCCCGGTCAGGTCGTGGATCCTGACCTTGTCGGCGCCGCCGAGCGCATCGAACTCGATGCGCTCGACATCGTTCAGATCCATGTTGATCGAGGCGATGTCGCGGAAGAAGGTCGCTCGCCCGAAATTGGCCAGGATGTCGACCGTCTCGGCGGCCCCCGCCCCGAGGAAGCTCATGGTGTCGGTGCCGAACCCGCCCTCGACCGTGTCGCTGCCCTCACCCGGCGCCCAGAAGAAAACGTCGTCGCCGCTGCCCAGGAAGGCGGTGTCGTCGCCCCGGGCGCCGATCACGATATCGTTGCCGGCGCCGCCGAGCAGCAGGTCCGCCCCGGCGCTCCCGATCAGCGTGTCATTGCCCTCGCCGCCGTCGAGCACCAGGACCATCGACTGGGGCAGCGCCCGCGCGTCGAGCCGGTCATTGCCGCCGAGCCCGTCGATGATCAGATGGTCGCCAGCGTCGAAATGCTCGATCGTCGTCTGCGCCGCCAAGCCGTTCACCACCACAGCCGCGGCGGCGCCGGTGCCGGTCTGCGACAGCGTGATCACGTCGGCCGCGCCGGCGGCGGCGCCGTTGACGATCACCGTATCTGTCACGCCGTCGCCTGCGGTGCCGCCCAGCACGCCGGCCAGGTCGATCGCCACCTGCTTGACGTCGGTGCCGGCCAGGTTGTTGAGGGTCATCAGGTCGGACCCGCCGAGCGCGTCGAATTCGATGCGTTCGACATTGTCCAGGGTCATGGTGACCGCGGCGATGTCGCGGAAGAAGATCGCCTTCCCGGCATTGGCGAAGATCTGGATGTTCTCATCGACATTCGCGCCCAGGAAGCCGAGGGTGTCGGTGCCCGCCTCGCCGTCGATCGTGTCGCTGCCGTCGCCCGGGGCCCAGCCGAACAGGTCGTTGCCGGTGCCCAGGAAGGCGATGTCGTCGCCCTTCTTGCCGATGACGATGTCGTTGCCGCCCTTGGCGTTGATGGTGTCGGCATTGTCCGTGCCGAACAGTGTTTCGCCCAGGTCGCTGCCGTTGATGATGGCCATGGATCGTTCCCCTTCTCTGCGGGGCGGCCGGCGGCCGCCGCTCGGTTGTCTCGCCCGGCCAACATGCCGGATGCTCAGGGGAGTCAGGTGTTACCGAGGTCACCCGACGTGGGATCCGCATGAGTCGCGCCGCCGGATGTGCTCCAATGGCCGGATCCGAGCGCAGGAGTCGCCACCATGCCGAAGCGGATCGATGCCGGGGTGCTGAGCGTCGCCTATGAGGAGGCCGGCGATCCGTCGGGCTGGCCGGCAGTGCTGCTGCACGGCTTCCCCTATGACATCCACAGCTATGACGAGGTCGCGCCGCGCCTCGCCGCGCAGGGCGCCCGGGTGATCGTGCCCTATCTGCGCGGCTACGGCCCGACCCGGTTCCTGTCGGCGGAAACGCCGCGGTCGGGCGAGCAGGCGGCGCTGGGGCACGACCTGCTGGCGCTGCTCGACGCGCTGAAGATCAAATCGGCAGTGCTGGGCGGCTATGACTGGGGCGGGCGGGCCGCCTGCATCGTCGCGGCGCTGTGGCCGGAGCGGGCGCGCGGGCTGGTCTCGGTCAACGGCTACAACATCCAGGACATCGCCAGATCGGGCGAGCCGGCCTCACCCGAGGCCGAGTTCCGCTACTGGTACCAGTACTATTTCCATGGCGAGCGCGGCTGGCTCGGGTTGGAGCGCAACCGGCGCGAGCTGTGCCGCCTGCTGTGGCGGCTGTGGTCGCCGGAGTGGCGCTTCGACGACGCCACCTATGAGCGCAGCGCGGCATCCTTCGACAATCCCGATTTCGTTGCGGTGGTGATCCACTCCTACCGCCACCGCTTCGCCCTGGTCGAGGGCGATCCGGCGGTGGCGGAGGTGGAGCGCCGGCTGGCGGCGCAGCCGCCGATCGCGGTGCCGGCGATCACGCTGGACGGCGACGCCGATGGGGTGATGCCGCCCGGCGGCACCGCCCATCACGCCAGCCGCTTCACCGGCCGGCACGAGCACCGGGTGGTGACGCCGGGGATCGGCCACAACCTGCCGCAGGAGGCCCCCGAAGCCTTCGCCGAGGCGATGCTGACCGTCAGGAGCTGGGCCGGCGGCTGACGGCCGCTCAGCGCATCCCGTACTGCGCGTCGTGCAGCCGGCGGTAGAGGCCGCCGGCGGCGACCAGGTCGCGGTGCCTTCCCTGCTCGGCGATGCCGTTGGCGTCGACCACCACGATCCGGTCGGCATGCTGGATGGTGGCCAAGCGATGGGCGATCACCAAAGTGGTGCGGCCCTGCGACAGCTCGGCCAGCGACTGCTGGATCGCCTGCTCGGTCTCCGTGTCCAGCGCCGAGGTGGCCTCGTCCAGGATCAGGATCGGCGGGTTCTTCAGGAACATGCGGGCGATCGCCAGGCGCTGCTTCTGTCCGCCCGACAGCTTCACCCCGCGCTCGCCGATCACCGTGTCCAGCCCGTCCGGCAGGCCGGCGACGACGCCGTCGAGCCGGGCCCGCCGCGCCGCCTCCATGATCTCGGCCTCGGTCGCGCCCAGCCTGCCATAGGCGATGTTCTCGCGGATCGAGCCGGCGAACAGGAACACATCCTGCTGCACCACGCCGATCTGCCGGCGCAGCGAGGTCATGGTCATGTCGCGGATGTCGATGCCGTCCACGGTGATACGGCCGCCCTGGACCTCGTAGAAGCGCGGCAGCAGCGAGCAGATCGTGGTCTTGCCGGCGCCCGACGGGCCGACGAAGGCCACCGTCTCGCCGGCCTGGATGGCAAGGTCGATGCCGCGCAGCACCGGCGTGCCGTCGCCATAGCCGAAGCTGACCCCCTCGTAGCGGATATCGCCCCTGAGCGACGGCACCTCGATCGCGCCCGGCCGGTCGACGATGTCGGGTTCGGTGTCCAGAAGCTCGGTGTAGCGGCGGAAGCCGGCGATGCCCTTGGGATAGGTCTCGATCACCGAGTTGATCTTGTCGATCGGGCGGAAGAACACGTTGACCAGCAGCAGGAAGCCGACGAAGCCGCCCTCGCTGAGCCGGCCGGTCAGCACGAAATAGGCGCCGGCGATCATCACCACCATCTGGATCAGCCGCATGCTCAGGTAGCTGAGCGAGGTGCTGGCCGCCATGATCCGGTAAGCGTCGAGCTTGGTGCGGCGGTAGTTCTGATTGTCGTCCGCGAACAGCCGGCGCTCGTGCTCCTCATTGGCGAAGGCCTGCACCACGCGGATGCCGCCGACATTCTCCTCGATCCGCACGTTGAAGTTGCCGACCCGGCCGTACAGGGCCTGCCAGTTGCGGGTCATGCGGCCGCCGTAGCGGCTGGTCAGCCAGGCGGTCAGCGGCACGATCGCCGCGGTGATCAGCGCCAGCTCGGCATGCACCATCAGCATCAGCGCGAAGGCGCCGATGAAGGTCATCACCGCGATGAACAGGTCCTCCGGCCCGTGATGCGCGACCTCGCCGATCTCCTCCAGATCCTTGGTCAGCCGGCCGACCAGATGGCCGGTCTTCTGATTGTCGAAGAAGCTGAAGGACAGCTTCTGCAGATGGTCGAAGGCCTTCCGCCGCATCTCGGTCTCGATGTTGATGCCGAGCATGTGGCCCCAATAGGTCACCACCGCCATCAAGCCGGTGTTGGACACGTAGATGACGAGCAGGCCGGCCGCGGCCAGCAGGATCAGCGGCCAGTCGCCGCTCGGCATCAGGCTGTCGACGAAGACCTTGACCGCGATCGGGAAGCCGAGCTCGAGCAGGCCGGAGACGATGGCGCAGCAGAAATCGAGCAGGAACAGCCCGCGATGCGGCCGGTAATAGGCGAAGAAGCGTCTCAGCATCGGTCGTCTCGAGGTCAGCCGCCGGACTGCCACACCCGGATCGACTCGACGGGGTGAAGCAGCATCAGCACGTTCAGGGTCAGGTTGTCGCGGATCAGCCAGCCGGTGAACAGTTCGAAGAAGATCGCCAGCGCCACCGTCAGCCAGACCGGCGCCCGCGCCGCGAAGAAGAACCCCGCCAGCATGAAGCCGATGTCGAAGACCGAGTTGATCACGCTGTCCCCGGTATAGCCGAGGGCGATCGTCGCCTCGCGGTAGCGGTCGATGATCATCGGGCTGTTCTCGGCGATCTCCCAGGCGGCCTCGATGGCGATGGCGATCAGCGCCCGGGCGCCCAGCGGCAGCCGCCGGACGACGAGCCAGGTCAGCCCGAAGAACAGGAAGCCGTGGATGATGTGCGACGGCGTGTACCAGTCGGCGATGTGCTGCGAGTTGTCCGAGCTGAGCACGTCGGAGGTCCACAGCTTGACCGTGCCGCAGGTGCAGATCGGCACCCGGCCCATGGCCAGCAGGATCGCCGCCGTCGCCGCGATCAGGCCGAGGCCGAGCAGGAGATATACACTTGGCGACAGCCGGCCCGGCCGCGCCGCCCTGAAAGATCCGTTCACCATGGGCGCAGTCCTATCACGGCCGGAAGCCTGCGAAGCATTCGCGGTCGTCAGGGCGACGCGCCGGATTCGGCATGACGGCGCAGATCAGAGATACGGAGAGGCCAGCCACACCGTCCGGTTGCGCAGCCTGGTCAGGAACGGCCGGGCCCGCAGCGTCGCCAGCGTCTCCGGCCGGGCCGAGGCCATGCGCTGCCGAATGGCGGCATCGACCTCGCCGGCCACGGCGCGGTCGTAGATCTCGACATCCAGCTCGAAATTCAGCCGCAGGCTGCGCGAATCGAGGTTGGAGGAACCGATCAGCGCCCAGGCGCCGTCCACCGCCATCAGCTTGGAATGATCGAACGGGCCGGTCGCCCGCCACACCCGGCAGCCGGGCCGCAGCACCTGGTCGAGCTGCGCCGTCATCGCGGCGTCGACCAGCGCCAGGTTGTTCACGCTGGGGATGACGATGTCGACCTCGACCCCGCGCTGCGCCGCGATCGCCAGCGCGCTGGTCAGCGGCAGATCGGGCAGGAAATAGGGCGAGCAGATGCGGATCGAGCGCTGCGCCACGGCGATCGCGCCCATCACCAGGCTGTGATTCGAACCCAGGGTGACGTCCGGCCCGGACAGGATGGCCCGGGCCAGCACCGACGGCGCCGGCTGCGGCTGCGGCAGTGACTGCCAGGCCTTGCCGTGCAGCCGCTCGCCGGTGGTGAAGCGCCAGTCCTGGGCGAAGGCGGCCAGCAGGCTCTGCACCATCGGTCCGCGGATCCAGGCATGGCTGTCGCGGGCCGGCGGCCCGTCGGCACAGGCGCTGGAGAACTGGGCCCGGATGTTCATGCCGCCGGTGAAGGCTGCCTCGCCGTCAACCACCAGCAGCTTGCGGTGGCAGCGCAGATTGGCATAGGGCAGCCTCAGGCCGATCAGCTTGCCGTTGAAGCGCGCCGTCCTGACGCCGCCCTCCCGCAGCAGGCCGACGATCTGCGGCCGTGAATAGCGCGCCCCGATCGCGTCGATCAGCACCCGCACCGCCACGCCGCGCCGCGCGGCCTCGATCAGCGCCCCGGCGATCTCCTGCCCGACCGCATCATTGTCGAAGATGTAGCTCTGCAGCGCGATCGAGGACCGGGCGCCACGGATCGCCTCCAGCATCGCCGGATACGCCTCGTCGCCGCCCTGCAGCAGCCGAAGGTCGTTGTCCTGGGTGACCGGGAAGGGTGAGACCTTGTCGCCGAGCCGCTGCAGCGAGGCGAATTGCGGCGCCGACGCCGACGCGACATCCACCGCCGGCCCGGTCTCCTGGTCGTCCATGCCGGCGCCCGATTGCCGCCGCCGGCGCGCGATCGCGGCGCGGCGCACCCGGTTGACGCCCAGCACCAGATAGATCAGGACGCCGAGGATCGGATTCAGCACGATCACGCCGACCCAGCCGGTGGCGGCGCGCACATCGTCCTTGGTCATGATTGCATGGATGGCGCCGGCGATGCCGAGCACGAGGCTGGCCGCCAGCACGATGTCGGACCAATACGTCGTCCAGAATCCGTTCATGCCGTCCATAGTTGATGTTCCGCCGTCCATCCCCTGCCAGCAACACCGGCGGCCGGCAAGGCTCAGCGACGTTGCAGGAGAAAGAGATGCCGGGCGCCTTGACGCCGGCCGGCGTCTCTCATAGTTTGGATCCATGGATCCAAACTCGATCGCCGATGCGTTGCGGCGCGACATCGAAGCGCGGCTGCTGCCGCCGGACACGGCGCTGCGCCAGGAGAGCCTGGCGGAGCGGTTCGGGGTCAGCCGCCAGCCGGTGCGGCAGGCGCTGGACCGGTTGCTGGCGGAAGGGCTGGTGGTCCGCCGGTCCGACCGCAGCCTGGCCGTTGCCGGCCTGTCGGCCGAGGAAAGCCGGCACCTGGCTGCCCTGCGCATCCTGGTCGAGGGCGAGGCCCTGCGCCTGTCGCTGCCCCGGCTGGAGCCGCGCGACCTGCGCCGGGCCACGCGCCTGGCCGAGGACCTGGCCGAGGAAGAGAATCCGGCGGCGATCGAGGAGCTGGACGTCGCCTTCCACGCCGCCCTGTATGGCGCCTGCGGCAATGCCCGGATGCTGCGCCTGATCGATTCGCTGCGGCGGGAAGGACGACGCGCCTATGCGCTGCAGCCCCCGGGCTCCGCCTTCCGCGCCGCGATGGCGGCGCAGCACGAGGCGATTCTCGCCGCCTGCCGGGACGGCGACGCCGCCGCCGCCGTCGCCGCCCTCGCCGTCCATCTGCGGGCGGCGGCCGATCCGCAATCAGGAGAGACCTCATGAGCCAGTATCAGGCCACGGTGCTGTGGCAGCGCCCGCCGAACGTCGCCTTCACCGACGGCCGCTACAGCCGGGCCCATCTCTGGCGCTTCGACGGCGGCGTCGAGGTGCCGGCCTCGGCCTCGCCGCATGTCGTGCCCCTGCCCTTCTCGGCCCCGGAGGCGGTCGATCCGGAGGAGGCCTACATCGCCGCCCTGGCGAGCTGCCACATGCTGACCTTCCTGTCGATCGCGGCCAAGCGCCGCTTCACCGTCGACCGCTACAGCGACGCGGTGGAGGGGGTGATGGAGAAGAACGCCGAGGGTCGGATCGCGGTCACCCGGGTGGTGCTGAACCCCCGCGTGACCTATGCCGGACCGGCGCCGGACCGGGCCGCGGAAGAGGCGATGCATCACGCCGCCCACGAGCAGTGCTTCCTGGCCAATTCGGTCAAGACCGTGATCGAGATTCGGCTGGACTGATGCGTCCGGACGGCTCCGCTCCGGCAGGAAATGCCAAAGCGGGGCATGGGCATCCGGCAAACCGCCGACACCTTCATGCGAACGGCGCATGGCACCCATGCACAGCCTATCAACAAAAGAAACCGCCCGATCCCGAGCTCGAAATTTTGTTTCAGGATATCGACCACTTTAGAGCAGCGGAGGGCTCGGCATTCGCGGCCGATAATGAAACAACTCCACATCCGGAAATTTTTATCCGGTTTTGGATGCTCTTGAAACCATCTCCGTCGAGTATATAATAAAATTTCTTCAACGGGAAATATTATGTCATCTCTTCGAAATTTCATAATGGAAAATCTTGCCGATATTTTTTATACCAAGAGGAGTCTCCTCCCTTGTCATGATCCTTTAAGTTGTTTGTAAACGATGATTTTGTGATCTTAGGTCGAGAGCGGCGCCATGTGCTGGCAGCGCTGGGACCGATACTGAAACGCGCATAGCGGAGAATGAATATGGCTTTGTCACTGGAACTCCTGGGGCTGTTGGGCGTCAACCTCGAAGACACCAACGACGACGTGCTCGTCGGCGGCAACATCATCGACACGCTGAGTGGCGGTGACGGCGACGACGTGATCGAAGGCAAGGGCGGCGCTGACGTCCTCAGCGGCGGCGACGGCATCGACACGCTGAGCTACGAGACCTCGCCCGCGGCGGTGAATGTCAACCTGACGCCGGGGCTGCTGGGGCTGATCAGCCTCAACAGCGGCGGCGACGCCACCGGCGACCTGGCCAGCATCGGCTTCGAGAACGTCATCGGCTCGGCTTTCGCCGACACTCTCACCGGCGACAACACCGCGAACACCCTGGTCGGCTTGGCTGGAGACGACACCCTCAATGGCGGCGCCGGGAACGATGTGCTGGTCGGTGGCTCCGGAAACGACCGGATGGACGGCGGCACCGGCGTCGACACCGCGAACTATGTCGACTCGAGCACGGCGATCATCGCCGATCTGACCGCGGGCACGGGCACCAACCCGGCCGGCACGGAACACGACACCCTGATCGGCATCGAGAACCTCACCGGTTCGCGCTTCGCCGACACCCTGACCGGCGACGCCGGCGACAACGCGCTCAGCGGCGCCGCGGGCGACGATGTCATCACCGGCGGCGCCGGGAAGGACGCGATCGACGGCGGCACCGGCAGCGACCGCGCCAGCTACGCGGCCTCCAACGCGGCCGTGACCATCAGCCTGACCGCCGGCACCGCCAGCGGCGGACATGCCCAGGGCGATGTCCTGACCCACATCGAGAGCCTGACCGGCAGCGCCTTCAACGACAAGCTGAGCGGCAATGACGGCACCAACGTCCTGAGCGGCGGGGCGGGCAACGACACCATCTTCGCCGCCGGCGGCGACGACTTCCTCTACGGCGGCACCGGGGCCGACCTGATCGACGCCGGCAACGGCACGGACACCATCCACTATGTGAGCTCCACCGCGGCGGTGACGGTCAACCTGACCACCAACGTCAACACCGGCGGCGAGGCCGCGGGTGACTCGCTGTTCAATGTCGAGAACGTGGTCGGATCGAGCTTCGCCGACAATCTCACCGGCGACTTCCGCGGCAACTCCCTCTCCGGTGTGGCTGGAAACGATGTCCTCAACGGCGCCGGCGGCGACGACACCCTCTTCGGCGGTGCCGGGGCGGATGTGCTGAACGGCGGCACCGGCCTCGACGCGGCGAGCTATGAGTTCTCGGCGGCCGCGGTGACCGTCAGCCTGACCACCGGGACCGGCATCGGCGGCGACGCCGCGGGCGACACGTTCAACAGCGTCGAAGACCTGATCGGCTCGCGCTTCGCCGATACCCTGACCGGCGATGCCGGCGCCAACACCCTGCGCGGCGGCGACGGCAACGACGTGCTCAGCGGCCTCGATGGCGACGACACCTTCACCGGCGGTGCGGGTACCGACACGATCAACGGCGGCGCCGGGACGGATGGTGCCTTCTACACCAAGAGCAACGTCGCGGTGAACGTGAACCTGGGGACCGGCTTTGCCTCCGGCGGCCATGCCCAGGGCGACCTGCTGATCGACATCGAGAACGTCGGCGGCTCGGAGTTCAACGACACGCTGATCGGCTCCTCCGGCAAGAACATCCTCATCGGCGACCTGGGCGACGACACCCTGCGCGGCGGTGGCGGCGGCGACGAACTGGTCGGCGGCGCGGGGGCGGACAAGTTTGTCTACACCGCGACCACCGACAGCCCCTTCGGCGCCGGTGACGTGATCCGTGACTTCAGCCATGCCCAGGGCGATCTCATCGATCTGTCGGGGATCGACGCCAACACCGGCGCGGCCGGCGACCAGGCCTTCACCTTCATCGGCAACGCCCTCTACAGCGGCGCCGCGGGAGAACTCCGCTTCGCCAACACCGCGCCCGGCGTCGTCACCATCGCCGGCGACGTGAACGGCGACGGCACCTCCGACTTCCACATCAATCTCTACGGCACGAGCGTGACCGCCGGCGACTTCGTGCTGTAAGCGAACGCAGTTTGAGCTCGGGGCCGCCCTTCGGGGCGGCCCCTTTTTTATGCCGTCGCCTCGGCCGCCCGGCGTCGCGCCTCCTCGGTGGCGCGGCGGAAGCGGGCCAGGCGCCGCTCGGCCCGCACCATCCGCTCCGGCCGCGGTTCGTAGATCGCGCCGACAGTGTCAGGCGGTGTCGGCCAGCCCAGCGCCGCAGCGGCGATGCGGTAGCCACCCATCGCCGTGGTCGCGGTCGGCAGGTCGGCGCATTCCACCACCCGCCCGGTCGCGTCGGCGATCAGCTGCGGCCAGATCCGGCTGGCGCCACCACCGCCGGTCAGCCGGATCGGCCCGGGCAGCGCCGCCATGGCATCGAGATTGTTGCGCAGCGCCAGCGCCACCCCCTCCAGCACCGCGTAATGCAGGGCGCCGCGGCCCTGGGCGATGTCGAGATCGAGCAGGGCACCACGCAGCGCCAGGTCGACGAAGGGCGACCGCTCGCCCTTCAGATAGGGCAGGAACAGCGTCTCCGGCGGCGCCGCATCGGCCGCCTCCGCCTCGGCATCGAGCACCGCCAGCTCGGCACCGGCGACCCGGCCGAACCAGCCGGCGGCATCGCCGGCGGTCAGCAGCGGCGCGATCTCGATCGCCCAGCCGGCGCGCGGATGCGCCAGGGTGGTGAAAGGTCGCGGCAGCGCCGCGGGGTCGAGCCGCCGGCTGCGCGCCACCCAGCCGCTGGTGCCGAGATAGACATGGAGCTGGCCGTCGGCCGCCGCGCCGAAGGTCGAGGCCGCGGCGTCGCCGCAGCCATTCACCACCGGACAGCCCGCCGGCAGGCCGAGCGCCTGCGCCGCCTCCGGCCGCAGCCCTTCGATCACGGCATCGGCCGGCAGGATCGGCGGCAGCAAAGCGGGATCGAGGCCGACCGCCTCGACCAGCGGCGCCGACCAGACGCGCCGGGTGATGTCCATCAGCCCGACCGTGGTGGCGGCGGCCGGGTCGGTGGCGATCCGGCCGGTCAGCCGCAGCGCCAGATAGTCCTTGGCCCCGGGCAGGATGGTCGCGACCCGCCGCGCCGCCTCCGGCTCGGCCCGCTGCAGCCAGCGGAACTTGGCGATCGTGTTCAGCGGCCCGGGCGCATTGCCCAGCACCGCCGGGGCGCCCGCCGCCAGCAGCCGGTCGCGGATCGCCGGAAACGTCGCGCCGCTGCGGCCGTCGCTGTACAGCAGGGCCGGCCGCACCGGGCGCCCGTCGGCGTCGAGCGGCACCAGATTCTCCATGGTGCCGACCAGCGCGATCGCCCGCACCGACTCGCGCATCGCCGCCGGCAGCGCGGCGCAGGCGGTGACGGCAGCGGTCCACCAGTCCTCCGGATCCTGCTCCTGCCCGCCACCGGGCGTCGACCTTGTCGGGTGGCGCGCCTCGACCTGCCGGGCCGGGCGGCCATCCTCGCCGAAGGCGACCAGCTTCAGCGCCGTGGTGCCGAGATCGAAGACCAGGAGGATGCTCATCGCGCCGCCGCCATGCCGAAGCGGCGCAACATCACCGCGGCGATGATGATCGCGCCGGTCACCATCTTCTGGAAGAACGGATCGACGTTGAGGATGGTCAGCCCATTCGCCAGCACCGCGATGATGGCGACGCCGACCGCGGTGCCGGGCACGTTCGGCCGGCCGCCACGGAACGCCGTCATGCCGAGGAAGACGGCGGCATAGGCGGGCAGCAGCAGGCTTTCGCCCATGGTGTGCTGGACGCTGCCCAGCCGCGCCGCCAGCAGCACCCCGGCCAGGCCGGACAGGACGGCGGAAATCGCGAAGACGGCGACCACCGGCCGGCCGATCGGCACCCCGGACAGGCGCGCCGCCTCGCGGTTGCCGCCGATCGCGATCAGCCGCCGCCCGAACACGGTCAGGGCCAGGGTGCCGCCGGCCGCGAGCAGCACCGCCAGCATCCACAGCGTCAGCGCCGGCACCGGGCCGGCCAACATTCGAGCCAGCGCGGTGAATCCGGACGGGATGCCCTGGAACAGGCTGGCCCCGCCGGACAGCCAGTAGGCCAGGCCCGACGCGATCGTGCCGAGCGCCAGGGTGGCGATGAAGGACGGCGCCCGGAGCCCATACACCACCAGACCGTTGAGCCCGCCGACCAGGCCACAAGCCAGCAGCGTCAGCAGGATCGCCGGGCCCGGTCCGATGCCGGCGGCCAGCAGCTTGACCACCAGCACGCCGGCCAGCGAGGCGACGAAGCCGACCGACAGGTCGAATTCGCCGATCACCATGACGAAGGTCGCGGCGGTGGCGACGATCGCCAGGATCGCCATCTGCTGGGTGACGTTGAGCAGGTTGGCGGCGGTGGCGAAGGCGTCCGGCCGCGCCAGGGCGAAGCCGAGCACGATCGCGGCCAGCGCCACCGGCGTGCCGAAGCGCTCGACCAGCCGCGCCGGCGCCGCCTCAGCCGCCATGATGCTTGCCTGGGAGACTCACGGGCAGGTCACGCCCAGGCTCTCGCGCGTGACCAGCGTGCCAGGGGCGTAGAGCTCGGCCGCATCCGGCTTGCCACCGGCGAAGACCCTGGCCATCTGCCCGGCCGTGATCGTCGCCATCTCGGCGAAGTTCTGCCGCACCGTGGCGATGAAGGGCGTGCATTGCCGGATCAGGTCGACCGCCTGGGAGTTGCCGTCGATGCCGGCGATGACGATGTCGGTCCGCCCGGCCGCCTGCAGCGCCAGCAGGGCGCCGATGCCCGGCTCGTCCCACGCCGCCCAGACGGCGTCGATCGCGCCCGGCGCCGGGTTGGCGGCCAGCATCGCCTCCATCGCATTGCGGCTGTCGTCGATCTGGCCCGGCACCTGGACGTAGTGGTCGGCCACCTGGCGGATGCCCGGCGCCACCTGCAACGCCTCGTCCAGCGCGATCTCACGCTGATGCACGCCGGGATGGGCCGAATGGAAGAAGCGGACGATCGTGCCCTTGCCGCCCAGCCGGCCGAACAGGTGGTCGGTCATGGTCTTGCCGAGGGCGTGGTTGTCCGAGGTCACGTTCAGCGTCACCCCCGGCGCCGTCGCCCCATCGATGGCGAAGACCGGGATGCCGGCCGCCGCGGCCTTGCCGACCTGGTCCTGGACCTGCGCCGGGTTGATCGAGACCAGCACGATGGCGCCGGTGCGGGCGTTGACCACATCCTCGACCCGGCTGGCCAGGGCGCCGAAATCGCCGGCGGTGTCGACCACCGAGACGGTCCAGCCGTGCTTTTCGGCATCGGCCTT
>NZ_JASATH010000156.1:0-19796 GCF_038440215.1 Inquilinus sp. OTU3971
GATCTTCCTCGTCGTCGGCCGTGGCCGGGACGCCGCGCACCGGCTCGGCCGGGGCCCGGGCCGCGGCGGCCTGGCCGGAACGGTCAGCCGCCGCCTTGCGGCGGGCATCCTCGGTGGCGCGCTCGGCGTCGCGGCGCTTCTGCTCTTCCTCGAGCAGGAAGCGCTCCTCGTCGATCTTGCGCTTGGCCTCGCTCTCGATGGCATTGAGCTCTTCCAGCTCACGCCGGCGCAGAGACGCGGGATCGAGCGGCGCGGCCGGCTCCGGCGCGACCTCGACGACCTCGGTGTCCGGCACGGTGTCGGGCTCGTCCGGCTCGGGCAGGAGCCGGCGGGCCTCCTCCTCGCGCAGGGCGACCTGCAGGGCGCGCTGCCGCGCCTCGCGCTCGGCCTGCGAGAGCACCCGTCCACCCAGCATGCCGCCGCCGCCACCACCGCGGGCGCTGCGGCCGGGCTGGCCTTCGGCCGCCCGCCGTGCCGCCGCGCCGCCATCGGCGAGAGCCGTATTGGTGCCGCCGCGCTGGCGCTTGACCTCGACGGTCACCGCCTTGGAGCGGCCGTGGCTGAATTGCTGGCGCACCTGGCCCCCGTCACCCGGCTTCCCACCGAGGGTGAGCTTGGGCTTCGCACTGCCCAGCGACAGCGTCTTGCGATCCTGTTCCTTGCTATCCGTCATATCGTCCAGCGTGATCCGCCGCTATCCCTGCACAGAGAAGGCCGGCGCGGCATTCGATGCCTCGTCGACCACACCACGTCCAGCCGGTCCGTCGGCTCGACCACGAATTCCGTTCAGCCGCGCCGCTTCCGCGACCAGCCGCTCCGCCAGCCCGCCGCGAGCAATCGCAGCGTGTACCATGCGGTCCCGGGCAAAGGCCATCCCGAGTGTGTCAGCGGAGAAGATCTCCACAAGTGGCACCGGCCGGACCGCGGCGGCCAGGGCTGCCAGCTTGGCTCGCCCGTCCGCCGCACCATCGGATGCTGCCAGCAGCACCGCGGCGCGGCCCTCGGCCAGCCACGCATGCACTTTCTCATATCCGGCCACCGCCTGTCCCGCGCGGCGTGCCATCCCGATGAGATCGATGCAGCTCCGATGCAGGAGCGCCTCGACCCGATCGACCAGATCATCCGGGGCACGGACCGACCGGCGCGCTGCCTTGGCGAACAGGCCCTTGGCCTGAGCCCGCCGCAGCGCCTCGCGCTCGGCGGACACCCACAGGCCGCGGCCTGGCAGCCGTTCCGCCAGATCGGGCACGACCTCGCCATCGGGGCCGACGACGAAGCGAATCAGCTCCGCCTTCGGCCGCACGGCTCCGGTCGCGATGCAGCGCCGCTCGGGGCCTTCGGCCTCGGGCAGGTCTGCACCCTCGGGGAAAATGGCGGTCGGGTCGCTCAGGCCTTCTCCTCCTCCTCGAACCAATGGGCCCGCGCCTGCATGATCAGGGCGTTGGCATCGTCGAGGGAAATCGTCTTTTCGCCGAGAATCTCAACCAGCTCGTCGCCGGCCAGATCCGCCAAATCGTCCAGGGTCTTGACCCCGTTCTCACCGAGCTTGACCAGGATCGCCGGAGTCAACGCCTCCAGCGCCGCCAGGTCGTCGGCCACGCCGAGCTCCTTATACCGCACGGTCAGCAGCCGGTCGCGCTCCTCGAGCCAGCGCAACGCGCGCTCCTGCAGCTCGCCGGCCACGCCCTCGTCGAAGCCCTCGATCTCCGCCAGCTCGTCGAGCGGCGTGTAGGCGATCTCTTCGACCTGACGGAAACCCTCGGCCACCAGGAGATGGGCGATGACATCGTCGACGTCCAGGGCCTCCATGAACAATTCGCTGCGCAGCTTGGTCTCTTCCTGGCGGCGCTCGCTCTCCTCGGCCTCGGTCAGGATGTCGATGTCCCAGCCGGTCAGCATCGAGGCGAGGCGGACATTCTGGCCGCGCCGGCCGATCGCCAGCGACAGCTGGTCGTCCGGCACCACCACCTCGATCCGGTTCTGGGTGTCGTCGAGCACCACCTTGGCCACCTCGGCCGGGGCCAGGGCGTTGACCACGAAGGTGGCGGCGTCCCCGGACCAGGGGATGATGTCGATCTTCTCGCCCTGCAGCTCGCCCACCACGGCCTGGACGCGGCTGCCGCGCATGCCGACGCAGGCGCCGACCGGGTCGATCGAGCTGTCCTTGGAGATCACCGCGATCTTGGCGCGGCTGCCCGGGTCGCGGGCCACCGACTTGATCTCGATGATGCCGTCATAGATCTCCGGCACCTCCATGGCGAACAGCTTGGCCATGAACTGGCCATGGGTGCGGGACAGGAAGATCTGCGGCCCGCGCGGCTCCTCGCGCACGTCGTAGATGTAGGCGCGGACGCGGTCGCCGACCTTGAAATGCTCGCGCGGCAGCAGCTCGTCGCGGCGGATGACGCCCTCGGCCCGGCCCAGGTCGACCGTGACGTTGCCGTATTCGACGCGCTTGACCGAGCCGTTGACGATCTCGTCGACGCGGTCCTTGTACTCCTCGAACTGACGGTGGCGCTCGGCCTCCCGCACCTTCTGCACGATCACCTGCTTCGCCGTCTGGGCGGCGATGCGGCCGAAATCGATCGGTGGCAGATCGTCGATGACGAATTCGCCGACCTTCATATGCGGCCAGCGCTTGGCCGCGTCCTTGGCGTCCAGCTGCGTGGCCTCGTCCTCGACCGTCTCGACGATCTGGCGGTAGCGGCGCAGCTCGATATCGCCCGACTTGCGGTTGATATGGGCGCGGATGTCGTGCTCGTGGCCGTATTTGGAGCGGCCGGCCTTCTGGATGGCCTGCTCCATCGCGGTCAGCACCTCGTCGCGATCGATGCTCTTCTCGCGGGCCACGACATCGGCAACGTGCAGCAGTTCCATAGCCTTGGGCGTTCCTATGCGTCTTGGGTGTCGGGCCGGGCGGCAGCTGCGGCTGCCTCGGCCTGCTCGACCTCTGCGGCGGCGGCGTCGATCAGGGCGTCGGTGAGGAGCAGCTTCGCCCGCTGGATCTCGGCGAAGGGCAGCCGCACCGGCTCCTCCCCGATCTCCTCGGACCGCAGCAGCACCGTCTCGCCCTCGATCCCGGCCAGGACACCGCGGAAGCGCTTGCGGCCATCGATCGGGACCCGCGTCTCGAGCCGCGCCTCGTGGCCGAGGAAGCGCTCATAGTCGACGGGCCGGGTCAGCGGACGGTCGATGCCGGGGGAGGAGACCTCGAGCGTGTAGGCGGTCTTGATCGGATCCTCGACATCGAGGAGGGCCGACACCGCGCGGCTGATCTCGGCGCAGTCTTCCACTGTCATGCCGCGGCGGTCGATCCGCTCGGCCATGATCTGAAGCTGCGGCCTGTGCTCGCCGCCGGTCATGAGGACGCGCACGACCTCATAGCCCATCGCTTCGAGCGACGGCGCCACGATCGCGCGCACCTGATCCACTTGCGTCATCCTCTCCGGCATTCCCCGCGTCCAGAGCCTTGGAAAGCCGTCACCACAACGAAAAAAGGCGGGCCGCAGCCCACCCTCTCAATCGTTTGACCGAACCATAGTCAAGTCAAACGCTATGGGTAACTGCGGTGATATATAGCCATCCGCCCCAGATACGCAACCTGATTCGCCCCAGCCGGCCGCAGTCCGAATCGGCGCGGCCTGCGCGGGCACCGAACCAGCCTTTCCGTCCGGCCCGATTCGGCCGTTGACAGCGTCTGCTTTTCTGCATCAAGCTTAGTTCGTCAACCTGCCGAACAAATGGGGATGATGCAGCGCCTCGACAACCCCGTGCCGCTGATGCGCCAGCTCAGCCTCCGCGCCGTGATGGAGACGGTTCTCCATCGCGGGCCGATCTCGCGCTCCCAGATCGCGCGGGAGACCGGGCTGTCGAAGCAGACGATCTCCGAGGTCATGCGGGTGCTGGAGGAGGCGGGCTGGGTGCGCGAGACCGGCCGGACGCACGGCGCGATCGGCCGCGCCGCCGTGACCTACGAGGTCCGTCCCGACGCCGCCTTCGTCCTCGGCATCGATCTCGGCGGCAGCAAGGTGATCGTGGCCCTGGCCGATCTCGCCTGCAGCATCGTCGACGAGGTGGTGGAGCCGACCGACGTGACCGGCGGCCAAGCCATCCTTGGCCAGATCGTGGCGCTGCGGGACCGGCTTGTCGCCCGCTGCGGCATCGATGCCGGCCGGATCAAGGTCGCGGTACTGGGCAGCCCCGGCGTGCTCGACCCGGCCTCGGGCAGCATCCGGCTCGCCCCCAACATTCCGGATTTCGACGGCTTCGACGTGCGAGGCGCGCTGGAGGCGGCGCTGGGCTGTCCGGTGCGGATCGAGAACGACGTCAATCTCGGCGTCATCGGCGAACACTGGCAGGGCTGCGGCCGCGATGCCGCGTCCCTGGTGTTCATGGCGATCGGCACCGGCATCGGTGCCGGGGTGCTGGTCGACGGCAAGCTGCTGCGCGGCGCCCGCGGCGCGGCGGGCGAGGTCTCCTATCTGCCGCTTGGCGGCGACCCCTTCGATCCGGAGCTGCGGGCCAAGGGCGTGTTCGAGGCCGCCGCGGCCGCAGGCGGCATCGTCGCCCGCTACGAGGCCGCAGGCGGAGTGCCCGGCCTTTCGGTGCGCGACATCTTCGATCGCGCCGCCGCCGGCGAGATCCCGGCTCGGACCACCCTGACCGAGACCGCGCGGCTGCTGGCCCTGGCCATCGCCGCGATCTGCGCCGTGGTCGATCCGGAGCGGGTGGTGCTCGGCGGCAGCATCGGCATCCGGCCGGAGATGCGGGAGCTGATCGAGCCGGCGCTGCAGCGCTGCCTGATCGACCCGCCGCCGGTCGAATGCAGCAGTCTCGGCAACCGCGCCACCCTGATCGGCGCGCTCGCGGTCGGTCTGAACCGGCTGCACAACGCGCTGTTCGGCGCCAACGACCTGCCGGGCGAGCTGCCGCTGCCCGTCACCTTGAGGATGCTGAACGATGCCGCCTGATCCCGTCGCCATCGCCCCGCCCGGGACCGGCAACGACCTGACGGAGGCGATCCGCTCCGCCATCGCCGCGGCGCATGCCCGGGGTGGCGGCGCGGTGACGGTGCCGCCGGGCGACTGGATCAGCGGCGGCCTGCGCCTGCTCGACGGGGTGCGGCTGCATCTGTCGGCGGGCGCCCGGCTGGCGGCGGCGCCGGGCTGGGACCGCTACATCGAGACCGTTGTCGACAGCATCGCCGAGGAATCCGACCGCGGCTTCATCACCGCCTCGGGCGCCCGCGACATCGGCATCACCGGTCAGGGCCTGCTGGTCGGCGACAGCCGGCACTGGCGCGTCCCCGGCGCCGGCAGCCTGGGCACGCATCTGCCGGTGGAACGCCGGCCGCGCATGGTCGTGTTCGAGGAGTGCGAGCGGGTCGAGATCGCCGATATCGGCATCGAGGATTCGCCGATGTGGACGATCCATCTGGTCGGCTGCCGCCGGACGGTGGTGCGCAACGTCGAGATTCGCAACGACAAGCGCATGCCCAACACCGACGGCATCAATCTGGACGGCTGCTGCGATGCCCGGATCGAGGGCTGCTTCATCAGCGCCGCGGATGACGGCATCTGCCTGAAGACGACGCGCCGTGCCCGGCTGCGCCCCTGCGAGCGGGTCGTCGTCACCGGCTGCGTGGTCGAGAGCGAGAGCTGCGCGCTGAAGATCGGCACCGAGACCTGGGCCGGCATCCGCGACGTGATCTTCGCGGATTGCGTGGTCGCCGCCTCGAACCGGGCCTTCGGCATCTTCTCGCGCGACGGCGGCGTGATCGAGCGCATCCGCGTAAGCGGGGTGACGGTCGACTGCCACCAGACCCCGGAAGGCTTCTGGGGCTGCGGCGAGCCGGTGACGATCACCATCGCCCGCCGCCATCCCGAGATCGTGCCCGGCGCGGTGCGCGACGTGGTGATCGACGGAATGTCCGGTCAGGCCGAAGGCGCCGTGGTGCTGGTCGGCCTGCCGGACCGGCCGGTCGGCCCGGTCACCCTCGCCGATATCGATCTGCGGCAGATGGTCGGGCGCCTCGACCCGGTCGGCCATTACGACCTGCGCCCGACCACCGCGGACCTGGCGCCCGAGCCCGGGCAGGAGGGGCGCAAGAATGCCTGGGTGCGCGGCACCGACGGGCGGATCGTCGGGCTGGTGCCCTACGAGGGCGGGATGCCGGCGCTCTATGCCCTGCATGTCGAGAGGCTCGGCCTCGCCCAGCTCCGCCTGCGGCGCCCCGAGCCGCTGCCGCCGGGCTGGAACCCCGACGCGCTGGTGTTGCGGCACGTGACCACCACACCCGACCTGGCCCCCGATAGCCGGAGCTGACGGAATGGCGTCCCTGACCCTCGACCGCATCAAGAAGACCTTCGGCCCGGTGCCGGTGATCCACGGCATGGACCTCGAGATCCGCGACGGCGAGTTCGTGGTCTTCGTCGGCCCCTCGGGCTGCGGCAAGTCCACCCTGCTGCGGCTGATCGCGGGGCTTGAGACGCCGACCGAAGGGACCATCCGCATCGGCGGGAAGGACGTCACCGCGGCCAGCCCGGCGGCGCGCGAGATCGCCATGGTGTTCCAGTCCTACGCCCTGTACCCGCACATGACGGTGCGCCAGAACCTGTCCTTCGGGCTGGAGAATCTGCGCATGCCGCGCGCCGAGATCGAGCGGCGCATCCTGGTCGCGGCGAAGATGCTGGCGATCGAACCCTATCTCGACCGCCGGCCGAAGGAGCTGTCCGGCGGCCAGCGCCAGCGCGTCGCCATCGGCCGGTCGATCGTGCGCAATCCGTCACTGTTCCTGTTCGACGAGCCGCTGTCCAACCTCGACGCCGCGCTGCGGGTGCAGACAAGGGCCGAGATCAGCAAGCTGCACCGCGAGCTGGGCACCACCATGATCTACGTCACCCACGACCAGGTCGAGGCGATGACCATGGCCGGGCGCATCGCCGTGCTGCGCGACGGCCGGCTGGAACAGTTCGGTCCGCCGCTGGAGCTGTTCAACCGCCCGGCCAACAAATTCGTCGCCGGCTTCATCGGCTCGCCGCGGATCAACATGTTCGCCGGCACGCTGGCGGGGCGGACGGAGAGGGGGGCCGTCATCGACGCGCCCGGCCTCGGCACCGTGGCGCTGCCGGTCGATGCCGGCGGCCTGGCGCCGGGCGCCGCGGTCTCGGTCGGGATCCGGCCGTCGCATCTGCGCCTCGGCGGCGACGGGCCGGTCCGCCTGCTGGTCCAGCACAGCGAGAATGTCGGCACCGAGACCTATGTCTATGGCACGATCGAAGGCGCTGCCGACAGCACCATCCTGCATGTGCCGGACCAGCTCTCGGTCGCCATCGGCTCGGTGCTGCCGCTGTCCTTGCCGCCCGGGCGCTGCCATGTCTTCCGCGAGGATGACGGCCGGGCGCTCGCTCCGCTGACGGAGGCGGCTTGATCATGGTCGCCGTAGAGCTCGATCGTCCGGCCGCGCCTCTCGTGCCGCTCGCCAGCGGCCTGCTGCAGGCCAAGGCGCCGGTGCACCTGCCCTTCATGGCGCCGCGGCTGCAGGGGGATCTTCTCCCCGACGGCCGGCTGAGTATCTCGATCTGGGGCGCCGGCCATCTCGCCACGCTATACCTCGGCGCACTGCCCGGGCCGGTGACCTACGGCCCGAACCGGGCGGAGGGCGCCGGCTGGTCGCTGCATGTGGCGCGGAGCGCGCCGGCGCTGCTGCTGCGCGGCGTGTCCGACGCGGCGCGGGTGACGCCGGCGCCGCGCTGCGCTTGGTGGCACCGCGATTCCGGCCGGCCGGGAACGGTCCGGCGCGACGACGACCGCCGCATCGTCGACCTGCCCTGGGGCTGCGTCGTGCTGCAGCCGCGGGACGGCGATCTGGTCGTCGCCGCCGGCACCGACCGGGCGGAGGCCGAGGCGGCGCTGGCGCTGCCGGCCGCGGCGATCATGGCCGAGGCCGAGGCGCATATCCGCGCCACGGACCGCCTGCCCGCGGCCGATCCGGTGCTGCGCAGCATGGTGCAGCAGGGCGCGCATGCCGCCTTGTCCAGCATCCGCCGCGACCCGGCCGGGCGCTTCGCCGGCCTCGCCGCCGGCCAGGCCTATTCCGCCCCGGCCCGGACCTATTACCGCGACGGCTACTGGACGGTGCAGCCGCTGCTGGCCCTGGCGCCGGAGGCGGTGCGGGACGAGATCGACATGCTCGCGGCAGGGATCCAGCCGGACGGCGAGGCGCCCAGCGCCGTGATTCTGTCCGGCCCGCAGCAATCCGCGGCCTGGGAGGTGTTCCGGCGCACCGACCCCTTCATCTCGAAGGAGCATCTGCGGCCGGGCGACTGGTGGAGCGACCATTTCGACAGCCCGCTGTTCTTCATCCTGATGATCGCGGACTACGTCCGCGCCGCCGGCGACACCGGCCCGGTGGAGCGGCACTGGCGGATGATCCGCACGATCTACCGACGCTACCGCGGCTTCGATGCGGCCGGCGACGGGCTGCCGGTGAAACCGAATCACGAGCGCGACTGGGCCGACAACGTGTACCGCCAGGGGCTGGTCGCCTATGACCTCGGCCTGTGGGTCGGCGCACTCGACACCATCGCCGGGCTCGGCCGCGACCGCGACCCGGAGTTGGCCGCCGAGGCCGCCGGCGCGGCCGCCCGGGCGCGGGAGGCGATCGGCCGCCGGCTCTGGCTGGCCGACCGCGGCTGGTGCGCCGAATACCGCAACGACGACGGCTACACCGAGGACCATCTCGCCATCGACAGCCTGACGCTGTTGCGCTCCGACGCGCTGGCGCCGGAACGGGCCGAGGCGACGCTCGAGGCGATGCAGCGCTGGCTCTACAGCGGCGCCAATGCCGACCAGCCCTATGGCGACTGGGGCGTGCTCTGTGCCTTCCCGCCCTACAAGCGGCGGCGCGACACCCGGGCCAAGTCGGCCTTCGCCTTCCGCTACCACAACGGCTCCGACTGGCCCTACTGGGACGGGGTGCTGGCGCGCGAACTGCTGCGCCGCGGCCTGCCGGGCTGGCGCTACCCGCTGCTGCGCTGGTGGGAGAGCTGCCTGGAGAACGGCTGGCTCGGCGCCGTCGAGTATTTCAGCCCGCCTTTCGGCCGCGGCTCGCTGTTGCAGGGCTGGAGCGGCGTGCCGGCCGGGGTGGCGCTGGAATTCGCATCGCAGGTCCTCGCCGGGCAGGCGAGGAATCACCAAAGGCCGTGAACCGGCCGCAACGGGAGGCACTCGACATGACGCGACCCATCCGCACCGCGCTTCTGGCCGGCGCCGCGCTCACGGCAATGGCCGGCTCGGCCCTGGCGGCGGAGCTGACGGTGATGTGGACCACCAATAGCGACAAGGAGGAGCAGGTGCTGCGCGGCCTTCTGGCCGAGTACACGGCCCAGCACCCCGACACCACCTTCAAGCTGCAGATCGTCCCCTATGACGGCTACGACCAGAAGCTGGCGCAGGGCGCGGCCTCCGGCACCGCGCCAGACCTGGCCAAGACCACCAGCATGCGGCCGGTGATCCGGCCCTTCCTGACCGATCTCGCGCCGGATTTCGGCAAGGACTATCTCGACCAGTTCGTGCAGGCCTGGGCCACCGGGGCGCAGCTGGGCGACCAGATCATCGCCGCCCCGCTCGACGTCACCGCCACCGGCATCTTCCTCAACACCGACGCCTTCCAGAAGGCCGGGGTCGCCATTCCGGACCCGGCCAAGGGCTGGACCTGGGACGAGTTCCTGGCCGCGACCAAGACGGTGTCGGAGAAGGCGGGAGTCCGCTATCCGCTGGTCTGGGACATCTCCGCCAGCCGCTGGATCACCTATCTCTACCACAACGGCCAGCACATCTTCAGCGAGGCGCCGCCCTACAAGGTGGTGCTGGACAAGGCGCGCGGCGCCCAGATCCTCGACGACTTCGTCAAGATCACCGAAACCCACATGCCGCCCGGGCTGTGGAAGGGTTCCAGCGCCGACAACCCGAAGCAGCTGTTCCTGCACGGCCAGGCCGTGGCCTGGATGTCGGGCAGCTGGCAGATCAGCAGCCTGGTCACGGATGCCGGCTTCGCCTGGCAGGCCGGACCGACGCCGCATGGCGAGGTGGCGTCCAGCGTGGTCGGCGGCGACTACATCATCGCCTTCAACACCGGCGAGCATGTCGACGAGGCGCTCGAGGTGCTGCGCTGGTTCTCGACGCCGGAGGTGCAGGCCAAGTATGCGGCGCCGCTGATGATGATCCCGGCCAGCCTGAAGACGGGCCCCGTCGACTACGGCGACGCCAAGGCCAGCGCCGCGCTGGCGGCACTGCAGAAGGAGCTGGCCGCCAGCCCGCTCTATGCCGGCACCGACCAGGGCAACCCGGCGATGCAATATGTCTGGGACCCGATCAAGCAGGCGGTGATCCAGCGCGTGGCCGGCCAGATCACCTCGGCCCAGGCGATGGACATCATCGCCAAGGCCGCCGAGGACTCGCTGAAGGCGGAGCAATGACCAGCTTGCTTGGAACGGCAGGTCGGGGTGCGGTGCGCCCCGACCGGGACGGCGCGGCGGGCCGGGGCCTGGGGGCGCGGCTGTTCCCCTATGCGCTGGTGGCGCCGACCCTGCTGTTGCTCGCCGTCTTCACCCTGTTCCCGCTGGTCCAGGGCTTCTGGACCTCCTTCTTCAAGCGCGGGCTGGTGGTGGCGCCGCGCGCCCCGGCCACCCATCCGGTGTTCGTCGGGCTCGACAACTACCTGGCGCTGGCGAGCGATCCGGAATTCACCGGCACGCTGCTCAAGACCGTCGGCTTCGTCTGCGTGGCGGTGCCGCTGGTGATCGCAGTGTCGCTCGGCCTCGCCTTGCTGCTGGCTCGGCCATTCCGCGGCGTCGGCGCGATCCGCGCCGTGGTGTTCTTCCCCTACATGACCAGCCTCCTGATCGTCGGCATCGTCTGGAAATGGCTGCTCGGCTACAACTCCGGGCTGATCAACTTCACGCTCGACCTCGCCGGCATGGCCCCGGTGCCGTGGCTGGAGAACGAGTTGCTGGCCCAGGCGGCGCTGGTCTTCGTCTGGGTCTGGGCCAATGCCGGCTTCTACATGATGATCTTCATCGCCGGGCTGATGATGATCCCCGGCGACTATTACGAGGCGGCGGCGATCGACGCGGCGTCGCCCTGGCGGATGTTCCGCCGCATCACCCTGCCGCTCTTGCGCCCGACCATGCTGATCGCCCTGGTCCTGGCCTCGGTCGAGGCGTTCAAGGTCTATGAGGTGGTGGTGTCGCTGACCCATGGCGGCCCCGGCCGGGCCACGGTCTACCTGATCCAGGCGATCTACGAGACCGGCTTCACCAAGCCGGCCTCGGCCGGCTTCGCCGCCGCCCAGTCGATGGCGCTGTTCGCCATCCTGATGGCGCTGACGGTCCTCCAGCTGCGCATGGCGAAGGAGCGGTGAGCATGGGCGCGAGAAGCCTCAGGGGCAGCCTGGTCGCCCTGGTCCTGCTGTTCTTCTTGTTCCCGCCGCTGTGGATCGTGGCGAGCTCGCTGAAGCCGCCGATGGAGATCTTCGCCTGGCCGCCGACCCTGCTGCCGCAGCACTGGACGCTCGACAACTTCGCCAGCGCCCTCGGCGCCGCGCGGTTCGACCTGTTCTTCGCCAACTCGGCCGTGGTCGCGGTCGGGTCCAGCATCCTGTCGGTGGTGATCAGCATCATGGCCGGATTCGCCCTGTCCAAGTACCGGTTCCCGGGCGACGGGCTGTGCTTCATGCTGATCATGGCGACCATGATGATCCCGCTGCAGGTCGTGCTGATCCCGATGTTCATGGTGCTGAAGGGGCTCGGGCTGCTGGACAGCCTGTGGGGGCTGATCATCCCGCCCGCGGCGACGCCGACCGGCGTGTTCCTGATGCGGCAATACATGCGCGGCATCCCCGACAGCCTGTTGGAGGCGGCGCGGATCGACGGCACCAGCGAATGGCGCATCCTGTGGCGCATCGTGGTGCCGCTGTGCAAGCCGGCGATCGCGACGCTGGCCGCCTTCACCTTCGTCTGGCGCTGGAACGACTATCTGTGGCCGTTCCTGGTGGTGAACGACCAGTCGCGCTGGACCGTGCAACTGGCGCTGGCCAACTATGTCGGCCAGTGGGACATCGACTGGCCGCGCCTTCTGGCCATGGCAGTGCTGTCCAGCCTGCCGATCCTGGCCCTGTTCATCGCCCTGCAGCGTTTCTTCATGAGCGGCATGATGGCGGGCGCGACCAAGGAGTAGGCGACCGAGCCGCCGGCTATGCGGCGTCCAGCTCGACATGGACGCGGCGGCCGAGAGCCGTCGCGATGTTCACCAGGGCATCCAGGGAGAAGCGGGAGACCCGCCCGCGCAGCAGGTCGTTGATGCGCGGCTGGGTGACGCCGCAACGGGCGGCCGCCTCGGCCTGCGTCCAGCCCTTCTCGCTGATGATCTCGGCGATCTTCATCATCAGCTCCGCGCGGGTCCGCAGATTGGCCGCTTCCTCTGGGGTATCTGCGATGGCGTCCCACACGCTGTCGAAGCTCTCGAACTCGGTCATCGGGCACCTCGCACAAGGTCGGTGAAGCGGGACCGGGCCAACTCGATGTCGCGCCTGCTGGTCGCCTGCGTCTTCTTCTGGAAGCAGTGCAACACATAGACTGCATCGGCCCGCCGGGCTGTGTAGATCACCCGGAAGGTTCCGGAATCGTCCCATACCCTGATTTCCTCGACGCCTTTGCCGATCGACGGCATTGGCTTGAAGTCATCGGGTTGCTGCCCGCGTTGCACCTTGTCCAACTGATAGCCGGCGTCCTGGCGGGCTTCGGCCGGAAACGCACGCAGGCCTTCGAGCGAATCCCCCAGGAAGCGGAGCGGCTTCATTCGTCGAAGTATATCCAAACGGATATAAGCCGCAACCTCTCGCCGGACGACCTGAGGCCCCGCGCTATCCCCGCGGCCGTCGGCGGAAGCGCAGGTAGTAGGGTCGGCCGTGCAGGGCCTTCTCCTCGTAGCGGGTCGGCGGCCAGTCGGCCGGCCGCTCGCGCCAGTCGGCCGGGCCCTCGGCGGTCCAGGCGAAGGCCGGGTTGCGGTGGACGCGTTCCAGCGACCAGTCGAGCAGCGGCGCGTCGTCGGTGGCGATCCGCAGCTCGCCGCCGTCCTTCAAGAGGCGGGCCAGGTCGGCCACGGTGTCGTCCTGGATGAAGCGGCGGTTGTGGTGGCGCAGCTTCGGCCAGGGGTCGGCGAACAGCAGGAAGAGGCGGCCGACCGAGCCGTCCGGCAGCCGGTCCAGGAGCGGCCGCGCGTCGTCGGGCCAGAGCCGGACCATGTCCAGGCCGTCGCGCTCCACCGCCGCCAGCAGCGTCGCCATGCCGTTGATGAAGGGCTCGCAGCCGATGAAGCCGATATCGGGGTGATGCGCCGCCTGCCATGCCAGGTGCTCGCCGGCGCCGAAGCCGATCTCGACCCACAGCTCGCGCGGCGGGCGCGGGAACAGGGCAGCCGGATCCAGCGCGCCGCCGTGCTCGGGCAGCGCCACCGTCAGCCGCGGCAGCAGGGTGTCGATCAAAGCAGCGCGGCCGGCGCGGAGCTTTCGCCCATGGCGCCGGCCGTGGAAGTGGCGGCGCTTTTCGGCGCCGCCGTCGGATTCGGTCATCGGCTCAGAAGGCGGAGCGCAGGTCGTCCACCAGGTCCGTCCGCTCCCACGAGAAGCCGCCATCGGCCTCCGGCGTCCGGCCGAAATGGCCGTAGGAGGAGGTGCGGGCGTAGATCGGCCGGTTCAGGCCGAGATGGGTGCGGATGCCGCGCGGGCTGAGATTGACCAGCTGCTGCAGCACCTCGGACAGCTTGTCCTCGTCGACCCGGCCGGTGCCCTGGGTGTCGATGTAGACCGACAGCGGATGGGCGACGCCGATGGCGTAGCTGAGCTGGATCACGCAGCGCTCGGCCAGCTCGGCCGCGACCACGTTCTTGGCCAGGTAGCGCGCGGCATAGGCGGCCGAGCGGTCGACCTTGGTCGGGTCCTTGCCGGAGAAGGCGCCGCCGCCATGCGGGGCCGCGCCGCCATAGGTGTCGACGATGATCTTCCGGCCGGTCAGGCCGGCGTCGCCGTCCGGGCCGCCGATGACGAAGCGGCCGGTCGGGTTGACGTAGAAATGCGGCTCGTCGCACATCCAGCCCTCGGGCAGGACCGCCAGCACGTAGGGGCGGACGATCTCGCGCACCTCGGCCTGGTCCAGGCCTTCGGCATGCTGGGTCGAGACCACCACCGAGGTGGCGGCGACCGGTCGGCCGTTCTCGTAGCGCAGCGAGACCTGCGCCTTGGCGTCGGGGCCGAACTGCGGCGCCTTGCCGGAGTGGCGGGCGTCGGCCAGGCTCTTCAGGATCTGGTGCGAGAACTGGATCGGCGCCGGCATCAGCGCCTCGGTCTCACGGCAGGCATAGCCGAACATGATGCCCTGGTCGCCGGCGCCCTCGTCCTTGTTGCCGGCGGCGTCGACGCCGACAGCGATGTCGGCCGACTGCTGGTGCACCAGCACGTCGACCTGGGCGTTGCGCCAGTGGAAGCCGTCCTGCTCATAGCCGATGTCGCGCACCGCCTGGCGGGCCGCGTTCTCCAGCAGGTCGGGGGTGATCGAAGCCGGGCCGCGGACCTCGCCGGCGATCACCACCCGGTTGGTCGTTGCCAGCGTCTCGACCGCCACCCGGGCCTCGGGATCGGCGCCGAGATAGAGATCGACGATGGAATCCGAAATCCGGTCGCAAACCTTGTCAGGGTGCCCTTCCGAGACCGATTCGCTGGTGAAGATGTAGTTGCCTTTGGCCACGTCGAACCCCTGGCTGCCATGAAAGATAGGTGTGAAAACGTCGTGCGGCGGCGACCGAGCTTTTTCGCAGGGGCCACGGGCGCGGTCAAGTGCAGGCGATTCAGCCGTCCTCGGCGCTGGTTTCGTCGGCCCGGGCGCCGGACATGGCCTTGAGCAGGTCCAGCACGCGCCGCCGGGTCGCATGGTCCTCGACCCGGTAATAGGCGCGGATCAGCTCCAGCGTCTCGCGGCGCTGCATCGGGTCGGGCCCGGCATCGTAGGGCTCGGCCTCCTCGGCCAGGCCCTGTGCCCCGGCACCGGCGAGCGGAGGCGCGTCCTCGAAGAAGAAATCGACCGGCACCTCCAGCACCCGGCTGAGCTGGTGCAGGCGGCTGGCGCCGATGCGGTTGGAGCCGTGTTCGTATTTCTGGATCTGCTGGAAGGTCAGGCCGATCGCCGTCGCCAGCTTGGCCTGGCTGAATCCCAACAGGGTCCGCCTGAGGCGGATGCGGCCGCCGATATGCACATCGAGCGGGCTGGGTTCGTCATTCCGCGGACGACCACGGGGCCGTTTCGGGGCGTCGGGTGCGGCCACGCATTACTCCGCAGCAATTTGCAAGGGGCCGGGTGCGATCGTTTCGCGAGGCGCGCATCCTAATGCGCGAAGCCGGGCAACATCAAGGCAGTCTGGCGGTCGCCGCGAGCACGATCGATCCAGCCGGCCGGCCGATCCTGCCGGCCAGCAGCCCCAGAAGCAGCAGCAGCCAGAAGCCGGTCTCGCCCCAGCGTGCATAGGGCGTCTCCGGCAGCGCCGCCGGCAGTTGGGCGTCGAGGATGCCGGCCGTGCCGAGGGCGATCTCACCCTTGACCCGGCCATAGGAATCGACCACGCCGCTGATGCCGGTGTTGGCGGCGCGCACCAGCGGCAGCCCTTCCTCGACCGCGCGGGTCCGGGCGATGGCGAAATGCTGGTGCGGCCCGCTGGTGTGCCCGTACCAGCCGTCATTGGTGACGTTCAGCAGCCAGCCCGGCCGCGGCCCGGCGGGATCCAGCACGGCGCCGGGGAAGATCGCCTCGTAGCAGATCAGCGGGCTGACCGGCGGCAGGCCGGGCAGCGCGATGGTGCGGGGTCCCGGCCCGGGCGAGAAGTCGACCGACCCGGCGGTGATCTTCTCGATGCCGAAGGGTGCCAGCAGGCCGCGCAGCGGCACATATTCGCCGAACGGCACCAGATGCGCCTTGTCGTAGGTGGCCAGGACGGTGCCGGCGCGGTCGACCGCGTAGATGCTGTTCCAGGCCTCCAGCGGCTCGGTGCCGTAGGGCGTGGCCCGGGTGGCGCCGACCAGGGCCAGGGCGCCTTGGGGCAGGATCGCGCCGAGAGCCTTCTGCGCCTCCGGCTCCCAGGACAGGGTGAAGGGCACCGCGGTCTCGGACCAGATCACGGCGGTGACGCGCTCGATCCCCGGCGCGGCCGACATCGCCAGCTGCTTGTTGAAATTCTCGATCCGCTTGTCGCCCGACCATTTGTCGGCCTGGGAGATGTTCGGCTGCACCAGGCGCAGGGTCACGCCGGGCACGACGGCACCGTCGTCGCCGGATAGGCGCCAGGCGCCCCAGCCGGCGATCGCCGCGAACAGGGCGATGCCGGCGGCGGTGGCGGCCCAGCCCTGCCGCCACGGCCCGGCCAGCGTCGCCGGCAGGGTGGCGGCGGCCACGGTCAGTACGCTCAGCCCGTAAATGCCGATCACCGAGATGCCCTGCAGCACCGGCAGCCAGCCCACCCAGGTGTAGCCGACCAGGTTCCAGGGGAAGCCGGTCAGGACATGGCCGCGCAGCCATTCCGCCAGGCCCCAGGCGACGGCCAGGGCGAGCGGGCCGCCCCAGCCGGCGCGGCGCAGCCCGTGGAAGCCCAGCCCGGCCAGGCCGGTGAAGATCCCGAGCAGCGCCGGCAGCCCGGCCAGGGCGAAGGGGATCATCCAGAAGAAGCGCGGCAGGTCGACGGTCAGCGCCCAGGACACCCAGTACAGGCCGGGCACGAAGAAGCCGAAGCCGAAGGCCCAGCCGGTCAGGAAGGCGGACCAGCCGCTGCGGGCGCCGGCCAAGAGCCAGAACAGGCCGGGAAAGGCCAGCCACAGCAGCGGCGCGGCGTAGAGCGGCGGCACCGACAGGCTGGCCAGGACGCCGAGGCCGATTGCGGCCCCGAAGCGCCGCCACCGGCCGAGCCCGGCGATGCGGGCAGCGAGGCGTTCGATACCATGGCCGGGCAGCGGCCCGGCCGCCTCACGCAGCGTCTGTGCCGGTCTTGCGGCGGATGCGGAGGCGTTTGATCCGGCGCGGATCGGCATCGATCACCTCGAACTCGAACCCCTTGGGGTGGGTCAACAGCTCGCCCCGCGCGGGGATCCGGCCGGCGAGGGCGAAGACGAGGCCGCCGAGCGTGTCGATGTCGTCGCGCTCGTCCTCCTCCAGCACCGCGCCGACCTTGGCCTCGAAGGCCTCGATCGGCAGGCGGGCATCGGCGATCAGCGTGCCGTCCGGCTTCTCGACCAGCTGCGGCGGCTCGTCGATGTCGTGCTCGTCCTCGATCTCGCCGACGATCTCCTCGACCAGATCCTCGATCGTGATCAGCCCGTCGATGCCGCCGAACTCGTCGATCACCAGCGCCATGTGCTGGCGCTTCTCGCGCATCTGCAGCAGCAGGTCGAGCACCGGCATCGACGGTGCGACGATCTGGACCGGACGCAGGATATCGGTCAGCGATTTCGGCGCGTCGACGTCGCCGGCCCGGGTCCGGCTCAGCGCCGCCACCACGTCCTTGACGTGGATCATGCCCAGCGCATCGTCCAGGTTGTCGCGATAGACCGGCATGCGGCTGTGCGCCTCGCGCGCCAGGATGTCGAGCACGCCGGGCAGCGGCGTGTCGACCTCGACCCCGACGATGTCGGCCCGCGGCACCATCACGTCGATGGCGGTGCGGTCGCGCAGCCGCAGGATGTTGCCCAGCAGCATCCGTTCGTGCCGGGCGATCGAGGCTTCGTCCTCGCCGTCGTCGCCGTCCTCGATCAATTCCTCGATGGTCTCGCGCCAGTCCTCCTCGCTCTTGCCGCGCAGCAAGCCCCGCAGCCAGCTTCGCAGCGGGGTCGCGTCGGAGGAGCGGGAAGGTCGACCGGAAGATGTGTCGGACATGGCCTCAGGCAGGTGGGTCGGAATAGGGATCGGTGATGCCGAAGCGGGCCAGGATCGCGGTTTCGATCCGCTCCATCGCCTCGGCCTCGGCATCGGTCATGTGGTCGTGGCCCAGCAGATGCAGGATACCATGGACCACCAGATGGCGGGCATGGTCGACGGGGACCTTGCCGTCGCGCTCGGCTTCGGCCAGCACCGTCTCGAGCGCCAGCACGACATCGCCCAGCACCAGCGGCGCGCCGGGGAAGTCCGGCTCCTCGGCCTCGGTCAGGGCGAAGGACAGCACGTTGGTCGGCGCGTCCTTGCCGCGATACTCGCGGTTCAGTCGCTGCACCGTGGCGTCGTCGGCGAACACGACCGACAGCTCGGCCGGGCGTCCGGGTTCCAGCGCGGCACCCGGGCCGACTCCGGCGGCGACAGTGGCCTCGACCAGGGGGCCGAGGGCCACAGTGAGGGCGTCCTCGTCGGCGAAGTCGGGCCCGAGCACCGACCAGCCGGGCGCGTCGATGCTGACGGTGAGATCGATCACGGCTGCGGCTTCCGGGCGCGGTCCGCCGCCTCATAGGCGCGCACGATGCGCGCGACCAGCGGGTGGCGCACCACGTCGCGGTCGGTGAAGCGGACGATTCGGATGCCCTCGGTCCCGTCCAGGATCTCCAGCGCGTCGACCAGGCCGGATTTGTCGCCGGGACGCAGGTCGATCTGGCTGATGTCGCCGGTGATCACCATGCGGCTGGCCTCGCCCATCCGGGTCAGGGCCATGCGCATCTGCATCACCGTGGTGTTCTGCGCCTCGTCCAGGATGACGAAGGCATGGGCCAGGGTGCGGCCGCGCATGAAGGCCAGTGGCGCGATCTCGATCACGCCGGTCTCCATGTGCTTGGCCACCTGCTCGGCCGGCAGCAGGTCGTAAAGCGCGTCGTAGAGCGGGCGGAGATAGGGGTCGACCTTCTCCTTCATGTCGCCGGGCAGGAAGCCCAGCCGCTCGCCGGCCTCGACCGCAGGGCGCGACAGCACGATGCGGTCGACCCGGCCGGCGATCAGCATCGACACCGCCTGGGCGACGGCGAGATAGGTCTTGCCGGTGCCGGCCGGGCCGACGCCGAACACCATCTCGCTCTGCGCCAGCGCCTCGATGTATTCCGCCTGGGTCGGCGAGCGCGGGCCGATGCGCTTGCGCCGGGTGACGATGGCACCGTCGGATTTCAGCAGGGCGTCGCGCAGCGGCGCCCCGTCGCCGGCCGGCGCGTCGCGCACCAGCCGGATCACGCCGTCGATGTCGGCGCCGGTGACGCCCTGGCCCTGGGACAGGCGCTGCCACAGCGTCTCCAGCACCAGCCGGGCCTGCTCCACCGGCTCGGCCGGGCCCTTGATGGTGACGGTGTTGCCGCGCGAGGCCAGCGAGACGCCGAGCTGGTGCTCGATCCGCAGCAGATGGGTGTCGTGCTCGCCATACAGCAGCGGCAGCAGCCGGTTGTCGTCGAAGCTGATCTCAGAGCGCTGGGCCGCGAGCTTGGTCCCGGTCCTTGATTGGGCCGGCATCAGCCCGGAATTCTCTGAGTCGCGGGTCACGCCGCCTCCTCCGCATCGGCCAGCATGATGGTGCCGGCCAGGCTCAGCAGCTTGCCCTCGGTGATGCGGGCCGGCTGGACGGTGCCGAGCAGCCGGGCCGGCGCGTCGAGATGCACCGACTGCATCCACGGGCTGCGGCCGTGCAGCTGGCCGGGCCGGCGGCCCTGGCGGTCCAGCAGCACCGGCACCACGCGCCCGGCCATGCCCTGGTTGAAGGCGGCCTGCTGCGCCCACAGCAGCTGCTGCAGCGCCTGCAGC
>NZ_JASATH010000157.1:0-19734 GCF_038440215.1 Inquilinus sp. OTU3971
CCACCCCCCGTCGGCTAATTACTCGTTGTGGGTTGGGGCGGGCCCCCCCCCCCAAACACTTTCCAGCTGGTTGCGGGATATTGGGTTCGCCATGGCGAACCCAACCTACATCTCTGAATCGGACTTGGCCTGCGCGGCGTGATGGGCCCGCAGCCGGCGGAAGACGTCGCGGGCAGGAACGCTGGCGCCCGGATCAGCGTAAGCCTCCTCGACCTTCTCCTTCAACCGTTCGCTGATGACTTTCTCCGTCGGTCAACCGCCATCACACCGCCTGCCCGCTCTCCGTCTCGAACAGGTGCAGCCGCTCCGGGTCGAGGCTGATCGTCGTTGGCTCGTCCGGCTGGGCCGGGTAATGGGCGTCGACCTGGGCGGTGAACTTGGCCCCCGCCACCTCGCCCAGGATCAGGGTGTGGGCGCCGAGCGGCTCGATCACCCGCGGCAGGATCGGCAGCGTCACCGGCCCGGCGGCGCCGCCCGCCACATGCTCCGGCCGCAGGCCGATGGTGACGGCCAGGCCGTCGCGCCCGGCCAGCGCCGCGCGCTTGGTGGTGGGCACCGGCAGCACCGTGCCGTCCGCCAGCCGCAGGCCGTCGCCGACCAGGGTCGCGGGCAAAAAATTCATGCTGGGCGCGCCGATGAAGGCGGCGACGAACAGGTTGGCCGGATGCTCGTAGAGGGTCAGCGGCTCGGCCGCCTGCTCGATCCGTCCCTGGTTCATCACCACCACCCGGTCGGCCATGGTCATGGCCTCGACCTGGTCGTGGGTGACGTAGACGATGGTGGTCTGCAGCCGCCGGTGCAGCGCCTTGATCTCGGCCCGCATCTCGATGCGCAGCTTGGCGTCGAGGTTGGACAGCGGCTCGTCGAACAGGAACACGTCCGGGTCGCGGACGATGGCGCGGCCGATGGCGACGCGCTGGCGCTGGCCGCCCGAGAGCTGCTTCGGCCGGCGGTCGAGATAGGGATCGAGGCCGAGGATGCGCGCCGCATCCTTGATCTTGCCGTCGATCACCGCCTTCGACTCGCCGCGCACCCGCATGCCGTAGCCGATGTTCTCGCGCACGGTCATATGCGGATAGAGGGCGTAGTTCTGAAACACCATCGCGCAGTTGCGCAGCCCGGGCCGCAGCTGGGTGACGTCGCGGTCGCCGATCCGGATGGTACCGCCGCTCGCCGCCTCCAGCCCGGCGATCATGCGCAGGGTCGTGGTCTTGCCGCAGCCCGAGGGCCCGACGAGCACGACGAATTCGCGGTCCGCGATCTCGAGGTCGAGTGACGGGATGACGGGCACGTCGCCATAGCTCTTGGTGACGGCTTCGAGTCTGACGCGGGCCATGATGTCCTTGGGTCTCGAGCGCTCGGGCTTCGCCCCGCCGCGGCGCGCGGCGGGGCGGATCCGATCTACTTCTTCAGGGGCGGCAGGCCCATCGAAGCGCGATAGGCGGCGAGCTGGGTGTCGCGGCCGAACTCGTCGGTCAGCTTGTTCCACTCCTGGGCGATCGTATCGAGCGCCTGCTGCGGCGTCGTCTCGCCCGCCAGCGCCTTGGACAGTTCGATCTCCAGCACCTCGGTATAGGAGAAGTAGCCGGGGATGCGCATGTCGAGCGCCACGTTCTTGGCCTCGAGGCTGCCGCGCTGTGCCGCCAGATACTCGTCTGCCTCCTCCTTGGTCATCTTGGCGAGCCAGCGGTCAGGCGCGAAGTGGCTCACGCGGTAGGGATTGACGCCGGAGCCGCCGGTCACCGTGGCGATGCCGCTGTTCTCCGGGTTCGAGACCCATTCGACATAGTTCCACGCCGCCTCGACGTTCTTGCCTGCACTGGGCACGGCCGCCTGCCAGCCACCATAGGCCATGAAGGGCGAGAACACCGGCTGGTCGGACTTGTCCCAGGCCTTGGTCTTGTGGTTCCAGATCTCGGTTGACCCCGGGGTCAGGGCCGAGCCGACATGGCCGGCCACCTTGCTTTGCGTCTTGTCGGCGGCGATCACGCCGGTGTCGCCCCAGTCGAAGTTCATCGCCACCTGGCCGCCGGAGAAGGCGGTGCGGATGTCGCCGGAGGAGAAGTTCAGCGCCCCGGGCGGCGAGAACTTAACCGACTTGATGTAGTCCTCCAGCGCCCTGGCCCAGCCGGGATTGTTGACCTGCGCGTCCATGGTCTCCGGGTCGAAGAACATGCTGCCCGGGTTCTTTGGATCGTTGGTGTAGCTGGCGGCGTGGGTGAAGAAGAACCAGAACTGCTGGCCGCCACGCCGGAACGCCTCCGCCGTGCCCCACAGCTTCTGGTCGGGCCGGGTGAAGAACTCGGCGATGTCGTAATATTCCTTCCAGGTCTTCGGCGGGGCCAGGTCGTAGCCGTACTTGACCTTGAACGCCTCCTTCTCCTTCGGGTCGTCGAACAGGTCGCGGCGGTAGGACAGGGTGTGGAGGTCGCCGTCGATGGTCTGCGACAGGTGCTTGCCGTCCCACACCATCAGCCGGTCGCGGTAGACCGGGGCGATGTCCTCCCAATCCTTGCCCTGGCGCACCGAGTCCGGCATCTCCGACAGGTAGGGCGAGAAGTCCGGCATCCAGGCCGGGGCGAAGGTGATGACGTCAAAGGTGGATTCGCCGGCGGTCATCGCCGTCAGATATTTCGGATACAGCTCGCCGAACGGAAACTCGACGACATTGACCTTGCCGCAGGTCTTCTGCTCCCAGGTCTTGGCGGCCATCTGCAGCGCCAGGGCGATGAACGGCCCGGTCTGCGAGCCCGCGGTCAGAGTCACCCCGGAATAGTCCGGGTCGCAGGCCGCGGCGGCGGGGCCGTACAGCGCCGCGGTCAGCGCGAGCGCGCCGGTTGCCAGGAGAAGGCGGGGGGCGAGAAGCATGGTCTTCATTGTTGTTCCTCCCTGTGTCGCGATCATCGGATGCTGCCCAGCAGCAGGCCTGATCGCATCAGCCTGGCCAGGAGAATCGCCATCACCATCATCGGCCCGATCGAGATCATGGCGGCGACCGAAATCGCCCACCATTCGTCGCCGCGGTAGGAGTTCTGCCCCGACAGCATGATCGGCAGGGTCTGCCAGCTGCCGGCGGTCAGCAGCAGCGAGAACAGGAACTCGTTCCAGACGAAGCTGAGCGTGATCATCGCCGTGGCGATCAGCCCGGGCCGCGCCATCGGCAGCACGATCTCGAGGAAGATGCGGAAGCGCGGCACGTCGTCGACCAGTGCCGCCTCCTCGATCTCGACCGGCAGCGCCTGGAAGAAGTCGCGCATCAACCAGACCACGATCGGCAGCGAGAACGCGGTGTAGCACAGCGTCATGCCCCAATAGCTGTCGAGCAGCGGCAGCCCGGCCTTGCCGACCTCGGAATACAGCAGGTAGAGCGCGAAGGCGGTGACGATCGGCGGGAACATGCGCTGGCTGACGAACCAGAAGACGACGTCGTCATTGCCCAGCACCGGGCCCGGCAGGCGCAGCGCGTTGAGCGCGATCGACACCGCCAGCGCCGCCACCAGCGCGCCGCCCAGCGACTGCACCCGGGTCAGGCCGACGATGGTCTGCAGCAACAGGAAGCCGCCGATCGCGACCACGGCGAAGGCGACCCCGGCCAAGAGCCGGACCTGGAACGGGAAGCGCACCAGCGCATAGGCCGCCATCGACCCCAGGGCCACCGACAGCACCGTCGCCGACAGCCCGATCAGGGTCGAGTTGACGAAGGGGGTGATGAAGTTGCCGCGGACGCCCGTCAAGGCGTCGATCCAGGCCTGCAGCGTCGGCTCGAAGTCGATCCAGGGCAGATAGGTCGGCCCGCCGCTGACCGCGGTCGGCGGCTTGAACGAGGTGATCAGCGTCCAGTAGATCGGGAACATCGTCACCACGAACCAGCCCAGGCAGAGCAGGAAGATCAGGCCGCGCTTCGTGCCGCCGCGCTGGAGATCGCCCCGGCTCATCGCTGCTTCTCCAGATGCGGCTTCAGGATCGCGAGGTAGATCGTGCCGAAGACGACGATCACGATCAGGAACAGGAAGCTGAGCGCCGAGGTGTAGCCCAGGTTGAACTTCTTGAACCCCTCCTGGTAGGCAAACAGGGTCAGGGTCTCGGTCGACACGCCGGGGCCGCCGCCGGTCAGGACGAAGACCGTATCGATGATCTTGAAGCCCTCGATGATGCGGATGAAGACCACGGCGGCCGAGATCGGCAGCAGCATCGGGAATGTGATGCCCCAGAACTGCTGCCAGGCGCTGGCATTCTCCAGCTGCGCCGCCTCGTAGACGTCCTGCGGCAGGCTCTGCAGCCCGGCCAGCATCATCAGGATGACGAAGGGCGTCCACTGCCAGACCTCGACCGCGATGATCGTGCCCAGCGCCCAGGTGGCGTCGGTCAGGAACGGCAGGTTCGGCAGGCCGAACTGGGTGAACAGGTCGTTGATCGGCCCGACGGTCGAATGGAACAGCATGCGCCCGACCAGCGACACCGCGATCGGCGCCATCAGCATCGGCAGCAGGAAGCCGACGCGGAACAGACGCTCGCCCGGAATTTTGCTATGCAGCGCCAGCGCGATGGCGAAGCCGAGCACGTACTGCACCGAGACCGAGAGGAACACCACGGTCGCGGTCGTCCGCACGGTGGCCCAGAAGCGCGGGTTGGCGAGCAGCGAGGCGTAGTTGTCGAGCCCGACGAAGCGCGGCGGCAGCGGCGGCACCAGCCGCATGCTCTGGAAGCTGATCGTCAGCGAGTAGATGAGGGGGAAGATGCCGACCAGCAGCACGACCAGGAAAGCCGGCCAGATGAAGGCGTGCTTGATCGGCTCCCGCAAATTCCGTGCCTCCCTCTCGCCGGCGCTCATTGTCGCGCGGCGTCTTTGACTTGTCGTACGTTATGGTGACTCGCCCCGCCGGCGCAACCGGCGGAACCGAATGGAGTAGGATGTGATGGACACCGTCGACCCCGTGCGGAATGCCGCGCCTGCCCCCACGGCCGGCGGCATCTCGGCGGTGATCTTCGATTGCGACGGGGTGCTGGTCGACAGCGAGATCATCGCCTGCCGCGCGGTGGCGGAGCTGATCGCGCGTTACGAGCCGCAGGCGCCGGTCGAGGAGCTGGTGGAGCAGCTGGTCGGCACGCCCGACCTGCACATCGTGCGCCAGGTGGCGGCGCGCTTCGGCACGGTGTTCCCGGAGGATATCGGCCCGCGCATGGCGCAGGTGATCGACGATGCCCTGGCGCTCAGCCTCGACGCCATTCCCGGCGTGCAGCCAGCGCTGGCGGGTTTAGGCCTGCCGATGGCGGTGGCCTCGAACAGCCATCTGGGCCGGGTCCGCCGCTCGCTCGAGATCGCCGGCCTGACCCGCCTGTTCGGCGCGCATGTCTACACGCCGGAAGCGGTGGCGCGGCCGAAGCCGGCGCCGGACCTCTATCTGCACGCCGCCGCCCAGCTCGGCGTCGAGCCCGGCCGCTGCCTGGTGATCGAGGACAGCGTCCCCGGCACCACCGCCGGCGTCGCCGCCGGCATGACGGTGATCGGCTTCCTCGGCGGCCGCCACATCCGCGACGGCCATGCCGACCGGCTGCGCGCCGCCGGCGCCTGGCTGATCTGCCCGCACATGGATGACCTGGCCGGGCTGGTGGCGGGGCTGCGGAGCTGACCCACGATAGATCTACCCAGAACGGCGTCCGCCGCCCTCGACGACGATTTCTATCAACCTCCCCCTCTCCTTGCGGGAGGGGTTTTGGCGCCGATGGAGCGGATGGCGAACAACCACCATGGTCGGGCAGCGATCCTGGATATCTCGCGCCGGTTCCCCTCATCGACAGCCCCCTCCCGCAGGAGGGAGGGGGAGGATGGAAGGGGAAAGCCTGCCGTCAGGCAGCAGCCGGGCGCACGGCGGGCTCGACCCGCATCACGGTCAGGTTGCGCGGCTTGCCCGAGGGGGTGATCCAGGTGATGGTCTGGCCCTTGCGCAGGCCGATCAGCGCCACGCCGACCGGGGTCAGCACCGACAGCCGGCCAGCCTCGATGTCGGCCTCCTCCGGATAGACCAGGGTCACGGTGTGCTCCTCGCCGCTTGCGGCGTCGCGATAGGTGACGGTCGAGTGCATCTGGACCACGCCCTTGGCCGCGGCCGCCTCGATGATCTGGGCCCGGTCGAGCTCGTCCGCCAGGAAATCGGCGACCGCGGGGAAGGCGTCCGCCGCGGCGTCGGCCAGCGCCGCCAGGCGATCATAATCGCCGGCGGTGACATGGATCTCCGGACGCTTGGGCAGGCTGCTGCGGGACATGCCGAGTTTCCTTTCTTCTGGGCATCCGCTCCGGGGTCGTGCCCGGAGGGTTCGGGTGCGGCCCGGCGCTTCGGGCGACCGGGACGGGAATTCTGGTGAGGCTGGGAGAACTGGTCGCGCGAGGCGACGGAGACGAGAACGGACGACGGGGCGGCCCGACCTTGGGGGCATCGCCCCGCGGTCAGCAGCCCCGGGCGTGAAGCGGCGTTCGATGCGCCGCCAACGGCTTCGTCCACGGTGTTCTCATAGGGAATGAGATAGGCGTCCGGGCCGCGGAAATCAACCGGGTCTCGGAAGCGCGGCGCTCATGAAAAAGGCCGCGCGGTGAGGACACCGCGCGGCCGCAGGGACCAAAAGGCCGGTCAGAGCATGAAGTCGTCCGCCACCAGGGCGCCGTGCATCCGGACGAAGACCTCGAAATCCGCCCGGCCGTCGCCGTTGGTGTCGCCGGCCAGGATGCTGCCGGAGAAGCGCAGCTCACCGGCGACATTGTGGAAGGCCTGGTTGCCGATATAGGTGAAGGCCTGGTTGCCGAGGACTTGAGTGTTCGCGTCGATCGCGGCCAGGTCGATCTTGTCGCCCTCGACATGGATGAAGTCGCTGATGAAGTCCCGTTCGGCGCCCGCCGTCGACTCCGATGCGGCGTTGAAGCGGAAGGTATCGGCACCGCCGCCACCGTTCATGGCGTCGAGGCCGGCGCCGGCGACCATGGTATCGTTGCCTTGCCCGCCCTTGAGGTAGTCGTTGCCGGCGCCACCCTTCATCACGTCGTCGCCGGTGCCGCCCGAGAGCTCGTCCCTGCCGCTGCCGCCGTCGAGCTGGTCGTCGCCGAGCCAGCCGTTCATCGTGTCGTCACCCGAGGTGCCGACCCGGATGTCGTTGACATCGCGGATCGCGGCATGGAGATCGGTGAACACCTGCGCCGACGTCTCGGCGACCTCCTCGAGCGTTCCGGCCAGCGAGATCAGGGCGTCGAGCTGCGGCACCCCGCCGCCGATGTCCTGGAACTCGGCGATCACCTCCTTCAGATCCTGGACCACGTCGAAGATGTTGGTCACGCTCATGTCGAGCACGGCCTGCAGGCCGTCCCGGCCGTTGACGCCGCCGATCAGGCTCTCCAGCGCGGCACCGATCACGCCGTTCTCGCCGAAGAACTGGCCGAGAAGCGCCTCGGGCACCACGCCGTTCAGCAGGCCCTCGTCGCCGGCCAGCAGGTCGGCCGCGGTGCCAGCGATGGCGAGCGGGCCGGCGACCTTGATCACCTCGCTCCCGACGACCAGCACGCCGACGTCCAGGAGCGTGTTGAACACGTCTCCGATCAGCCCGTCGCCGAGCGCGTCGCGCAGGCCGAGCTGTTCGCCGCCGAGGATGCCGAACTCGCTGAAGAAGTTGCCGATCAGGCCGCCGTCGCCCTGCAGCAGGCCGCCGCTGAGCGCCCCGCCGAGCAGGTCGGTCAGGAGCACGTCGAGCAGGTCGACGGCGCCGTCATCGAGCACGCTGTTCAGCAGGCCGGGCACACCGCCGCTGTCGACGATGTTGGCCATCAACACGTCCGGCGACAAGGCGCCGAGGGCGCCGAGCAGGAGGTCGGTGAGGCCGCTGCCGTCCGGGCCCAGCACGTCGCCGAGCAGACCGCCGAGGATGCCGTCGGTCAGCAGGCTGTCGAGCGCGTCGAGCCCTGGAAGCTGATCGAAGACCCCGCCGATGACCCCGCCGACGTCGACGCCAACGCCGAGATTCGCCAGGGGGCCGCCGATCAGGCCGTCCGGATCGAACAGGTTGCCGATGATGCCGGTGACGGACAGGTCGTCGAACAGCCCGCCCACATCGCCCAACATGCCGTCGATCAGGCTGGTGATCAGCCCGCCACTGCCCACCAGGCCGTTCCCGACGTCGCCGATCAGGCCGGTCACATTGCCGAGCAGCCCGTCGGGCTCGAGCAGAGCGCCGATCAGGTCGCCGCCATTGTTCAGGACCCCGACCAGCTGGGTCACCAGCCCGTCCTCGCCCAGCAGGCCGCCGAGCAACCCGTCAGGGCTGAGCAGGCCGCCTTCGCCGAAGAGCCCGTCGAGCAGGTCGCCGACCGGCACGCCGCCGATCGCCCCGCCCAGCAGGCCGCCGAGATTGCCGAGCAGGCCGGTCACCACCCCGCCGATCAGCTCCGGGGTGAGCAGCTCGGCGAGCAGGCCCCCGGCATCGCCGAGCTCGCCCAGGAGATTGCCGAGCAGGCCGTTGAGGCCGCCGCCGAGCAGACCGCCCAGGAGACCGTCGAGCAGACCGCCAACGCCCCCGAGAACACCGCCGAGCAGGCCGCCGACGCCATCCACGACGCCGCCCAGCAGGCCGTCCTCGCCGAGAACACCGCCCAGCAGCCCTGACACCAGGCCGTCCTCACCGAGAAGATTGTCCAGCAGCCCGCCCAGCAAGCCGCCGTCATCAAGAAGTCCATCCAGGGAATCTGTTGAAGCCATTATCTCCTCCTGCAGGGAATGGATGTCTCCAGACGCCACCGTTCTCTTGACGGTCTTGAGCCTCTGCTGCCGAGGCTATCATGTATTTCGGAGGAAAATAAGAATTTATGCAGAAAAACAGGAATCACCACTTATAAATTGCTATGATAGTTCTCGAATATTTCTATTTTATTTTGCATAAAATGGTAGTCGAAGAGGTTGCGTCAGGCACCGTCATGGCGAGGCCAGAAGCCGGTTCGCGATGACGATCGCTTCTGCAGTCGTATGGCGGCTGCTGATCGGAAGGACGGCCCGCACCATCAGCATGTTCGGCCAGCTTGGAAACTCGGCGAAGAGACCCATAATAGATCTGCCGGACGACCACTCGTCGTCGCGGGTTTGTCGGCGGTTCGCCCCGGATGTCACCAGCTGCCCCCGTCCGCTCCCTTCTTCCATCCGCGCTGGCGCGGCCGATCAAGGACGTCGTGGCCGCCCAGGTGGTTGCAATGTTCAACGACAGGCGGCGCGGCGAACGTCCGGTGGTGCGGAGCACCGACGGGTTGTTCGGCCCGCGCGCCGTCGCGTGGCGGGTCCATGGCGACGTCACCTCGATGATGGTCGGAGGCGTTGCGGCCCTGCTGCTGCAGATGCTTCACCCGGCCGTCCTGGCAGGAGTGTGGGACCATTCGAACTATCGGTCCGACATGCGGGGGCGGCTCCGACGGACGGCGCGCTTCATCGCACTGACCACCTATGGCGGGCGAGAGGAGGCGCAGGCTGCGATCGCGCGCGTCCGCGCCATCCACAATCGGGTCCGGGGGGTGTTGCCCGACGGCAGCCCTTATGCCGCCAGTGACCCTTCGCTGCTGGCCTGGGTTCATCTCACGGAGACGACCTGCTTCCTGGATGCGTGGATCCGTTACGCCGAGCCGGGTATGTCGGCCATCGACCAGGATCGCTACTTCGCCGAGATGGCGCAGATTGCGAAGGCGCTTGGCGCCGATCCGATCCCACGCAGCCGAGCCAGGGCGCGGCAGCTGTTCGGCACCGTGCGGCCGCAGCTCCGGTCCGACGAGCGAACTCGGGAAGTCGCCCACATCCTGCTGACGCAACCTGCGCCGAGCGTGCTGGCCGAGCCCCTGCAGGTGATCGCCATGCAGGCGGCCATCGACTTGCTGCCTCCGTGGGCACGCGACATGCACGGTCTTCGTATTCCGATCATTGGTCGTGCGTTGGTCCGAGCCGGGACCCTCGGCATCGCCAGGACACTCCGCTGGGCGTTCGAGTGATCGCCGTTCGGGCCCACCCCCAAGAGCGGTTGCCCGCGAGACAAGAGCTGCGATGGACCGAATCGGTCACATGACGAAATCGAAGCGGCCGAACTTCCATCTTTCGCGCTCCGCCAGCCCGCTGCACCTTGAAATGGTAGTGGCGCGTGCGCCCGGGATGGAGGGCCGGCACGATGGTGACGGGAAACAGTCGACGCTTGGGAACGGCTGTTGAGCGTTTCTGCCGCCTTGCGCTCACGCCGGAGACTGTCCGTCAGCGAGCCAGCCGAGGCCCCTCGCCCAACCGGCATCGCCGCGCCGGGCAGCAACGCGACGAAACCAGATCAGCCTCTGTTCTTTCCGGAGATCGGCGGCCACCTTGTTCCCCGGCGGGCTCGAAGCTTGGGTCGGAACGGCCCCCAGCCCCGACACGAGAGCTGCATGCAGGCCATCGTCAGATTCTGGTGCGGTGAACTTCCACTTGGCCGCGCCTTCTGGCTGTGGGGCATCCTCGGCGGGGCCATCGTGAACCTGGTCTCCACACTGCTGGCACTGATGCTCCTCACCGCGCATGCGCCGACTTGGCTCGCGGCGCTCGTGTTCATCGCGCATCTCCCATGGAATGTGGTTCTGCTGATCGGAGTCTGGCGCAGCGCCGGGCGCGACGAGACCAGCCGCAAGACCGCCGATCTCGCGCGTATGACCATTCTGGCCTGGGTGGTCGCGCTATCCCTTCTTTAGCCTCCGGACTGGAGCAGCGCCTCGATCTCCTCGCGCCGCGGCATCGACGGCGCCGTGCCGGGACGGGTCACCGAGAGGCCGGCGACAGCGCAGCCGAAGCGGACCGCCTCGGCCACCGGCCGGCCCTCGGCCAGGGCCAGGGCGAAACCGCCGTTGAAGGCGTCGCCCGCCCCCGCGGTCTCGACCACCGCCCCCGCCGGGAAGGCCGGGACATGCGCCGTCTCCGACCGGCTCTTCAGCAGGGCGCCCTTGGCCCCGAGCGTGACGATCACCGTGCCGACGCCCTTGTCCAGCAGCACCGCCGCCGCCCGCGCCGCCTGCTGGCCGCTGTCGACCGCGAAATCGACCAGGCTTTCGGCCTCGGTCTCGTTCGGGGTCAGGTAGTCGACCAGCGGATACAGATCATCCGGCAGGGTGGCGGCCGGGGCCGGGTTCAGGATCGTGGTCACCCCATGCCGCCGCGCGATCTCCAGCCCGCGTCGCACCACCGGCAGCGGCAGTTCGAGCTGGGCGACGAACACGCGGGCCCCAGCGATGGCCGGCGCCGCCGCCTCCATCTCTGCCTCGGTCAGCGCCGCCGCCGCCCCCGGCTCGATGATGATCGCATTCTCGCCGGTCTTGCCGTCGACGAAGATGAAGGCGGCACCGGTCGGCCGTTCCGGATCGGTCAGCACATGGGTCGCGTCGATCCCCTCGGCGGCGTAGAGGCCGCGCGCCATCTGGCCGAACGGGTCGGTGCCGAGCTTGGTGATGAAGGCGACATCGGCGCCGGCCCGGGCCGCGGCGACCGACTGGTTCGAGCCCTTGCCGCCCGGGCCGAGCTTGAAGCCGTTGGACAGCAGGGTCTCGCCCATCACCGGCAGCCGGGCGGCGCGGAAGGCGAGGTCGGCGACGAACACGCCCTGGATGGCGATCTTCGGCGAGGTCATGGGCCTGGTCCTACTTCGGCGGGATCACGCCCATCTTCAGCAGGAAGCAGCCATAGAACCGCCCCTCCCCGGCCCGCACCACGGCATAGGCCTTCTTGGCGTCCTCGTAGAAGGCGAAGCGCTCGATCGAGCCCATCGGCCAGGACCGGCCCTCGGCCCGGTCGATCTCGGCCTGGACCTCGCGCTGCACCTCCGGGATCTCGTCCGGCTGGCCCACCACCTCCATCCGCCGCGCCGGATGGTCGACGAAGCTGTCGAGCGGCATCAGCGACAGGATCGCGCGCACCGCCCGGGCGGCGCTGACATTCGGCAGCTCGATCGGCGCCTTGACCATGGTGTGCTGCGCCACCGACCGCGACGGGAAGTTGGTGTCGCAGATCACCAGGTCGTCGCCATGCCCCATGCTGGCCAGCACCGTGAGCAGATCCGGGGTGATGATCGGATCGATATTCTTGAGCATTGTCAGAAGCTTCCCTGGGTTTCCTCAGATGGCGTGGGCAGGCCGGCATGCCCAACTCCCGCGCCTTGATTTGTCGTGCTTTTCGGCACGCGGCATTCTGATCACCACCGCGACGCTTGGCAACATGGCCGTCGCGTCGCGGCTCGTGTATACGGTGCCGCCATGTCGCTCCTCAGCCGCTACATCTTCCGCCAGATCGCGGTCGCCACGGTGCTTGCCACGGTGATCCTGGTCTTCGCGATCATGCTCACCACCTCGATGCGGCTGATCCAGCTGATCGTCGACGGCGGCGTCGGCGTCGGGCTGTTCCTCGAGCTCGTCTTCCTGTCGATGCCGGAGTTCCTGATCGCGGTGCTGCCGGTCGGCGTCGTGGCCGCCTGCCTGATCGTCTACAACCGGATGCTGTCCGACGGCGAGCTGCTGGTCATGCGCGGCGCCGGCATCGGCCAGCTGCGGCTGGCCCTGCCCGGCCTGGTGATGGGCGTCCTCATCACCGGTCTCAGCTACAGCATGACCCTGTATTTCTGGCCGGTGGCCAACCGCGAGTTCCGCGACCTGACGGCGATGGCCCAGTCCGACGTCTCGGCCGCCTTCCTGCAGACCGGCGAGTTCAACGCCATCGGCGACAACAAGACGGTGTTCGTGCGCGACCGCAACCCGGTGACCGGCGACCTCAGCGGCATCCTGGTCCACAGCACCGACAACGAGGCCCAGCCGATCACCATCATCGCCGACCGCGGCTATGTCGAGGACGGCGAGGACGGGCCGCGGATCGTGGCCCTGAAGGGCGTGATCCAGCAGCTCGACCGCAAGACCGGCAAGGTCGACCCGGTCGCCTTCGACAGCTACACCGTGCCGCTGAACACCCCCGGCGTCGAGGACCTGGCCCGCAGCTACCGCGCCCCGTCCGAACGGTTCCTGCCCGACCTGCTGCACCCCGACCCGAATTCGCCCCGCGACATGCGGAACTATGGCCGGCTGGTGATGGAGGGGCACAAGCGCATCACCGACCCGCTGCTGCCCTTCGCCTATGTCGTGTTCTGCCTCGGCGTCCTGTTGAGCGGCGACTACAACCGCCGCGGCCTGAGCCGCCGCATCCTGATCGCCGCCGTCGGCGTCGTCGCGGTGCAGGCGACGACGATGAGCGTCGCCGGCGTGGCCCGCGATTCGCTGCAGCTGCTGCCGATCATGTATGTGCTGCCGGTGCTGACCACGATCGTGGGCTTCACCATCCTGCTGATCGCGCGGCGCCGGAAGGTGCCGGCGGAGGCGCCGGCCAGCCCGGATCTGGCCCCGGCCTGAGGCTCCCGGGCCGCTCGCAGGCCTGGAGGCGATATCGCTCCTGAACCACAACCTGTTGTGGTCAAACGGCCGATCATAAACGGCATTTGGTTCAGGCCCCGCCGCCCGCTATAAGCGGTCCATGCCCCTCGACCCCCTCTCCGTCCTGCATGATGTCTTCGGCTACTCCGCCTTCCGCGGCGAGCAGGCCGAGATCGTGGCCCAGGTGATTTCCGGCGGCGACGCGCTGGTGCTGATGCCGACCGGCGGCGGCAAGTCGCTGTGCTACCAGGTGCCGGCGCTGGTGCGGCCGGGGCTCGGCGTCGTGGTGTCGCCGCTGATCGCGCTGATGCAGGACCAGGTCGAGACGCTGCGCCAGCTCGGCGTCCGCGCCGCCGCGCTGCACTCCTCCCTGCCGCCGGGCGAATCGCGCAACATCGCCCGGGCGATAAGGGCGGGCGAGCTGGACCTGCTCTACGTCTCGCCCGAGCGGCTGCTGACCGACGGGCTGCTCGACATGCTCGACGCGTGCCGCCTGGCGCTGTTCGCGATCGACGAGGCGCATTGCGTGTCGCAGTGGGGCCACGACTTCCGGCCGGAATACCTGCAGCTGGACACGCTGGCGACGCGCTATCCGGGCGTGCCGCGCATCGCCCTGACCGCGACCGCCGACGGCCCGACCCGGCGCGACATCGCCGAGCGGCTGAAGCTGCAGAACGGCCGCATCTTCGTCGCCGGTTTCGACCGGCCGAACATCCGCTACCGCATCGTGCCGAAGGACAATCCCAAGGCGCAGCTGCTGTCCTTCATCCGGAGCGAGCATCCGAACGAGGCCGGCATCGTCTACTGCCTGTCGCGCAGCAAGGTCGAGGGCACGGCGGAATGGCTGCGCGGCGAGGGCATCGAGGCCCTGCCCTACCATGCCGGGCTGGACCGCGAGGTGCGGGCGTCGAACCAGGACCGCTTCCTCAAGGAGGACGGTGTGGTCATGGTCGCGACCATCGCCTTCGGCATGGGCATCGACAAGCCCGACGTCCGCTTCGTTGCCCATCTCGACCTGCCGAAGAGCCTGGAGGCCTATTACCAGGAGACCGGCCGCGCCGGCCGCGACGGGCTGCCGTCGGACGCGTGGCTGGCCTACGGCATCCAGGATGTCGGCAAGATCCAGGGGCTGATCGCCGAATCGGACGCGCCGGAGCGGCAGAAGCAGATCGACCGGCAGAAGCTGGACGCCCTGCTCGGCTATTGCGAGACGGTGCGCTGCCGCCGCCAGGTGCTGCTGGAATATTTCTCCGACACCCTGCCGCAGCCTTGCGGCAATTGCGACACCTGCCTGGATCCGGTCGAGTCCTTCGACGGCACCGAGCTGGCGCGCAAGGCGCTGTCCTGCGTCTACCGCACCGGCCAGCGCTTCGGCGTCGGCCATGTCATCGACGTGCTGACCGGCACCGAGACCGACCGCGTCCGCCAGCTCGGCCATGACAAGCTCAGCACCTGGGGCATCGGCCGCGATCTGTCCAAGGCGGAGTGGAAGTCGGTGTTCCGGCAGCTGGTGGCGGCCGGCCTCTTGATCGTCGACACCGAGGGCCATGGCGGGCTGCATCTGGCGCCGGACTGCCGCGAGGTGCTGCGCGGCGAGAAGGAGATCCATCTGCGGCGCGAGGCGGTGAAGCGGACGGCGCGCGGCAAGTCGGCGGGCAAGACGGGCGGCCGCACCGTGCGGGCGCTGCCGGACGACCCGGCCGAGGCCTCGCTGTTTCAGGCGCTGCGGGCCCGGCGGCTGGAGCTGGCGCGCGAGCAGGGCGTGCCGCCCTACGTCATCTTCCACGACGCCACCCTGACCGAGCTGGCCCATGCCCGGCCGCGCTCGATGACGGAGTTCGCCACCGTCCCCGGCGTCGGCCAGGCCAAGCTGCTGCGCTACGCCGGCGCCTTCCTCGAGGTGATCGAGCAGCACGTGGAGTAGCGTACGCTGAAAGCGCGCCGCAGCCTGACACGACGGCATTCATAAAATTATTTGAAAATTACTGATGTTTCCGACTAGCGAAACTCAGCATCAATGATGCATGATATTTTATTCTGGATATCGAGGACATTTGTTCATATTTTCTCTATGTTGTGTATCTCTTTACTCAAATCGTCGGCCGATCCTACGGATCGGGATGATCTTTTTGTCCGGAATTTCACCCGGGCATTGCCCATGAATAGACCAATTCCTTACGAAGGATCCGATTATGCAGCTGATCTATTTCATCACGGGCGTCGACCTGAACGGCGGCGCTGGGCCGGTTCTCAGCATCGCCGGAGCCCCGGCTCCGGGAGCGTCCCTGCAGACGGCGCCCAACACCTCGCTGCCGTCGCAGCTCTGGCGGTTCACTTCGGAGGGCCAGATCGTCAGCACCTATGATTCGACCCTCGCCCTGAGCATCGGCCCGAACAATGCGCTGATCGTCGACACCCTGCAGGCGGGCAACGAGGCCCAGCTCTGGAAGTTCGCCGGCGGCCCCAACGATCTCGGCCCGATCGCGAGCCAGCAGACCGGGCAGGTGCTGACCGTCTACTCGCCGAACAGCCCCACCGATTCGGCGGTGGTGCTCGAGCCTGCGCAGAACACCCAGGCCCAGCAATGGACGGGGATGAGCCAAGGCTGCGACTCCCTGCTCACGACGGTGACCAACGGCACGGCCAACGCCCTCACCCTCACGGCGACGGCGACCGAGGGCACGACCAACCTGTCGGGCAGCATCCCGCTGCCGCCCAACACCAGCGTGACCATCCTGTCGAGCTACGACGGCGGCCTGGCGACCGACTTCGGCGTCTGGGACCCGAACTATTCGAGCACGAACTCGGTGGCCTCCTTCGCCGTTCACCAGCACCGCTGCGGTATTGTCTCGGCCGGCGAGGTCTGGGTCGACACCATCAACTATGTCGACGGGTACATCGTCGCGGACGTGCAGACGCAGAAGGGCTCGTCCAGCGACAGCCTGCCCGGCAACGTCTCGGTCTCGATCAACAACTGATACACCCGTGTCCCGGCTCGACGGCATGGATGCCGTCGAGCTCGGGCATCAGCACCACGCTCTCCTGCTCGTTCGGATCGGTGCGGGCGATCACCGCGACGCAGGCCTCGGTCGGGCTCGGATTGTACGGCAGGTGCGGCATGCCGGCGGGGATGTAGAGGAACTCCCCGGCCCGCACCATCAGGTGCTGCTCCAGCCGGTCGCCGTACCACATGCCGGATTCGCCGCTGAGCACATGGATCGCGGTCTCGTGCGCCTCGTGGCGATGGGCCTTGGCCCGGCCGCCCGGCGGCAGGGTGACCAGCTGCAGGTGGATGCCCGTCGCCCCCACCGATTCGGCCGAGATCCCGGGCGTGTAGGACAGCGCCTGCTTGCCGGTGAACCGATCCCCGGCCCCGACCACTCGGCAGGTCGGCTTGAGATCCGTCATATCCATCATCCGCTCCACGTCACCCCGTCATTGTGGACGGCTGCGGTGACCATCGCATTGCGGAGCGAAGAACGGGTGTTACTTCGGAGACAGGGTGCGCCGGCTTTCCCGGCATCGGCTCGCCAGCAATACACGCTCTCTGCTAGGATCGTCCCATGACCGAGAACGCGGAAAACCTGATCCTGGAGATCCTTCGCGGCATGCGGTCCGACCTGACCGAGGTCAAGGAAGTGCTGCGCGAACACGGTTTCCGCCTCAATCGGATCGAGACGGGAGTCGCCGGCCTCCGTCGTGACTAGGCCGGTGATGCCGAAGCGATCGCGCAGGCGCAGGTGGATCGTCTCCGCGAGGAGATCGAGCGCATCAAGCGACGGCTGGAACTGACACCGTAGTCAGAGCCGATCAGTAAGGTTCGGTTGCTCGTTCATGTCGTACCGGTGCTGACTCCGACAGCGTGAAGCGGGCCGGCCCTGCGCCGATCGGGTTTGACCGTCCCGCCCGGCTGGCCGAAAGATGGCGCCCGTCAGCCCTGATTGACACACGCCGCCACGACCGAGCGACCGCCATGTCCAAGTCCCGCCGCCCCGCCACCGTTCTCGCCCATGCCGGCCGCCACCCCCGTGCGAACCACGGCATGGTGAATCCGCCCGTCTATCACAGCTCGACCGTGCTGTGGCCGACGGTGGCGGCGATGGACGAGGCGCATGCCGGCTTCGAGCACGGCGTCTACAGCTACGGCCGGGTCGGCACCCCGACCAGCGAGGCCTTCGAGGACGCGGTCACGGCGCTGGAAGGCGGCTACGGCGCCATCGCCGTCTCCTCGGGCCTCGCCGCGGTCAACGTCGCTCTGACCGCTTTCGTCAGGGCCGGCGACCATGTGCTGGTCACCGACAGCGCCTATGGCCCGACCCGGCGCTATGCCGATACGGTGCTGGGCCGGTTCGGCGTCGAGGTCGAGTACTACGACCCGCTGATCGGCGCCAGGATCGAGGCGCTGTTCCGCGGCAACACCCGGCTGGTCTATCTCGAATCCCCCGGCTCGCTGACCTTCGAGGTGCAGGACGTGCCGGCGATCGCGGCCGCCGCCCGGAACCGTGGCATCCTGACCGCGCTGGACAACACCTGGGCCACGCCGCTGGGCTTCGACGCCTTCGGCCACGGTGTCGACGTCACCGTCCATGCCGCCACCAAATACATGGTCGGCCATTCCGACGCGATGATGGGCATCGTCGGCGCCCGCGAGAAGTCGGTCTGGCTGAAGCTCAAGACCTTCGCCGTGACCTCCGGCCACTGTGCCGGGCCGGACGACCTGTACCTGGCCCAGCGCGGCCTGCGCACCATGGGGGTGCGGCTGCGCCAGCACCAGGAGAACGCGCTGGAGATCGCGCGCTGGCTGCAGGCCCGGCCGGAGGTGTCGCGCGTGCTGTACCCGGCCCTGCCGCAGGATCCCGGCCATGCGCTGTGGCGGCGCGACTTCACCGGCGCCTCCGGCCTGTTCGCGATCGTGCTGCGGCCGGCCTCCGGCACCCAGGTCGCGGCCATGCTGGACGGCATGGAGCTGTTCCAGATGGGCGCCAGCTGGGGCGGCTATGAGAGCCTGATCCTGCCGACCCATCCGGAGAAGATCCGCACCGCCACCACCTGGCAGGCGGAGGGGCCGGGCGTGCGCCTGCATGTCGGGCTGGAGGACCCGGCCGACCTGATCGCCGACCTGGAGGCCGGCCTCGACCGGCTGCGGGCGGCGGCATGAGCGCGGCGAACCTTCTCGACGAGGTCCGCTTCGACGCCGACGGCCTGGTCCCCGCCATCGCCCAGCAGCACGACAGCGGCGAGGTGCTGATGCTGGCCTGGATGAACCGCGAGGCGCTCCAGGAGACGCTGGCCTCCGGCCGGGTCTGCTACTGGTCGCGCTCGCGCCAGGCGCTGTGGCGCAAGGGCGACACCTCCGGCCAGGTGCAGCGCCTGGTCGAGCTGCGGCTGGACTGCGACGGCGATGCGGTGCTGCTGCGGGTCGACCAGACCGGCGTCGCCTGCCACACCGGCCGGCGCAGCTGCTTCTTCCGGGTCGCGCGCGACGGCGCCTGGCACACCGACCAGCCGGTGCTGCAGGACCCGGCGGCGCTGTACGGCCACCGGCACGAGTGATCGGGGCGGTCCGGCGACGCATGGCCTACGCGATCAAGGCCGAGATTCGCGATCCGCAGGCGGAGACCTTCGTCTTCGCCGCGCAGAAGACGATGTATGACGGCAAGCACATCGCCGCGGGCGACACGGTGTTCCTGTTCGCCAGCGAGACCGAGGGCGGGCACGGCCTCGTCGCCTGCGGCGTCGTCACCGCCGCCGAAGTGGTCGCGAAGGTGCCCGGCATCGCCCGGCAGACGCCGCGCGTGAGCGTCACCATCCGGCGCACCGCGCTCGCCAGACGGAAGCTGGGGCGGAGCGAGCTCAAGCCCCTCACCGACTGGGCCGACGGCCGACCCGAGACCGAGCTCAACTTCAAATTCTATCGCCAGGCCACGGATAAGATCGTCGGCCTCTCCGACGAGGCGGCGGCATTCCTCGGCACATTCTTCTAGCGCAAGCAGCTCTCGGCAACGCCGTCCAGGACAGTCGGGCCTGCTCCGGCGGCGCGACTGGATGGCCACGCTTCGCTCGCCATGAGGGTGAGGGCCCCGCTGCGTTCGAACCAGGTCGGCGCACGGGTCCCACCATTCCGGAGTCGCCACCCCGATCAAACCTCGTCATGGCGAGCCCCGCAGGGGCGTGGCCATCCAGCGGCTCCGGCCTGGATCGCCACCGGACCGCGACGACGCAAACGCGGTTTCGCTTGATTATATGTTCCTCTTTTGTTCTAATGCAGGCATGGTCGATGCCAGCACAGCCGGGCCCCT
>NZ_JASATH010000158.1:0-19716 GCF_038440215.1 Inquilinus sp. OTU3971
CTCGCCGCCCTGCGGCGCTGGCTCGAGGTCCGCGGCGACACGCCCGGCGCCCTGTTCTGCCGGCTCGACCGCGGTGGCGCCTTGGTGGCCGGTGCCGACGGCCGCCTGCTGCCGGTCGATCCGGCGACGATCGCGCGGGTGGTCAAGCGCGCGATCGCCCGCACCGGCGTCGACGCGGCGGAATTCTCGGCGCACAGCCTGCGCGCCGGGATGATGACCGCGGCGGACCGGCTCGGCGTGCCCTTCGAACAGGCGATGGAGCACGGGCGCTGGAGGAGCTACAGCGCGGCCCGGATCTATCGGCGGCACTCGAGTCTATGGACGGGGAATTTTATGGGCAAGCTGCTGCAGGGCCGATAGGCGCTCGGTTCCCTTCCGCGACCGGCTCTTTGCGGACAGTCGCCGGCCCTCCTGGCTTCCCGGAAGCGGACATTTCCGACGATCTGACCTTGCCCAAAAGCGGCCTCGGCACCCGGAGGACCGGATCACGATCGATCCCGTTCCGGGCGGCGTGTGTGCGAGTATCCGAGGGGAGGCCGTCCTGTGGCCGCTTCTGGCGCGATCCATACGGCCAGACCGTCTGCGAAGGGCGGAAAGCGGAAATTCTCTCCCGAGCTGTTGCACCTCAAAATGCGACTCGATTCTCCAAACGATTTCCTAGATGTTATTTACAGTAATACGGCCGATTTGGGAATATTAGCGTCTGTTGTGTCGAGCCATCTTCCGCTATGCTCCCTGCGAAATCCTTAAATCGAAGAAAGCCAGAAATAGTCTCGCCCGGAGCTATGCGAATCTTGCAGTCTCCTGGCACCCCCTCGGAAGGGCTACATTCAGAACATAAATCGATGCCGTACGGAATGACGCGGCCGCCTTGAAGTAGGAACAAATTCGTCTTTCCTATCGGCACACAATTATCGACAGTTCCATTCGCTGGCCATAGCGTTTCATTGATACATAGATGCTTGCTGTCTTGCGATGTTAGGTATATGTCGATTTTTTTGTTTTTGTGATCCATGGATATATGAGCCTTAACCTTTATATCGCTCAACGGGATGACTATTGAGGGTTCGCGTTGTTCCGCAAACGCCGCCGGACTGATTATCGAGAAAAAAATAATTGCAGCGGCATTCGTGACTTTCATCTTCTGGGTCTCCAAGAAACGACAGTAATATGGTTGTGCCAATCCATAACTTGTCGACTAGGGTCGCACTCACCAGTCCTGTCCGCAATGGGTCGCATGCGGTCATTTCCGCTCTTCGGCGTCCGGCGCGACGGCCGCTCTCCGGCAGTCCACGGCCGGCCTGGCCGTCCGCGAAGGGCGGGAAGCGGTCCATCGCTTGAGCGGCGCTCGCGACTGGACTGCACACCAAATGCGGCCCTTCGACCAACCATGGGGGTTCAGCAGACGCACTATTCCGGCAACCCGGCTTTGATCAGCCCTTCACGGAGGTGTTCCCGATCCTCCTCGCGCTCGATCAGGATGCTGGTGCGAAAGTATTCGGCGATAGAGAACGCCGGGTTGAGCCGCATGATCTCCGCGGCCTGCACTTGCGCCTCCTTGTCGTTCCCGAGATGGGCATAGCAGGCTGCCAGCCGCACACGAGACCCGTGCAAGAGGTCGGGCAGTCGCTTGAAGGCTTGCACCGCCTCAGCGTACCGGCGGAGGGAATAGAAGGCGACGCCAAAGTCGACATTGTACCAAGTGGGATGGAATGGGTTCAGGCGGGTCGCCGCCTCCATCCACCCGAGCGCATCGGGGCGGCCGCGCAGGGCCAGCAAGGAGCCCATCTGTATCAGGCCATCCGCATCATTCGGATTGAGGTCGATCGACCGCCGCAGATGGTGCTCCGCCGCGTCATGGTCGCGACTGTACAGGTAGAGACCGGACAGCAAACGGTGGCAGCGGCTCTCCTGCGGATCCAGCTCCACGGCGTGCATGCCGAGCGTGCGCGAGGCTGCGAGCACCTCGGCCGGCGCGGAGGCATGGCCGCACATCGCGACGCGGACATAGGCCAAGTAGGCATGCGCGACGGCGTAGTGAGGATCGAGCTCGACCGCGCGCTCGAACATTTCGCAGGCTTTCTGGTTATCGTCTGCGGCGTAGCCTCGGAAGTGGGCAATGCCGCGCAGCAGGCAGTCATAGGCCGTGAGATTGTCGGTCGGCGTCTGCGCCGATCGCTTGAGACTGGCGTTCTCGATCCGGCCGACGAGTGCGGAAACGATCACTTGCGCGACTTCGTCCTGCACCGCGAAGACGTCGTCGAGGCTGCGGTCGTAGCGCTCGGCCCAGACATGCGCCCCGGCCGCCGCCTCGACCAGCTGGGCGGAGATGCGCACGCGCTCGCCAGCTCGGCGGACACTGCCCTCGAGCAGGTAGGAGACACCGAGCCTGCGACCGATTTCTGCAACGTCGATCGGCTTGCCGCGAAAGGCGAAGGAGGAGTTGCGAGCGATCACGAACAGCGAGTGAAAACGCGCCAAGCCGGTGATGATGTCTTCGGTGATGCCGTCGCTGAAATAGGTCTCTTCCGGCTGACCGCTCAGGTTGTCGAAGGGAAGGACGGCAATGGAGGGCTTTTCGGGCAGCGGCAGAGGCATGGTCGCCACGGCCGCCACCGTCGCCTCCGCCCAGCGGAACACCCGGACCGGCTGCGCCATGTTTTTCAACTTGCGCTCGCCGATGTCTTCGAACGCGACAGAGGACTTGCCAGCGAGTTGCTTCTGCACGGTGTCTGAGACGCAGATCCCTCCCGGATTGGCCAATGCCTCGAGACGCGCCGCGATGTTGATCCCATCCCCGAGCAGGTCGTCGCCTTCGACCACCACGTCGCCGAGGCTGATTCCGATCCGATAGACAATGCGATGCTCGGACGGGACTTCCGCTTGGTCCTTTGTCACTTCCTCCTGCAGAGCGACCGCGCAGGCGACCGCGTCGACGACGGAGCCGAATTCGATGATGGCTCCGTCGCCCATCAGCTTGACGACGCGTCCCCTGTGCTCTGCGATCAGTCGGTCCGAGATTTGGGCACGGATGCGTCTGATGCCAGCCAGTGTGCGAGCCTCGTCGGTTTCGACTAGCCGTGAATAGCCGACGATATCGACAGCCATAATTGCTGCGAGACGTCGCTCGACCCGGCTACTTGCCATGAATGCCTCCCGGCGTCGTCCGATAGGCTCGTCGATCGACGTTTCGGCTCCAGTCGCGACTGCAACGAATTGAAACGAATTGTAGCATGTCGTTGTGACGCATCCTTCATCGGGAATGGCCGCATTCCTGCGTGCGCCGTGACAAGGCGGCGCTTTTCCAGTGGGTGTGAGACCCACCCGGCAACCGCTCCAGCCGGAAGCAACCGGGGCAGGCATGGAGGTGACGAAATGTCTGAAGCCCCCGGATAGCGATCACGAATTGGTGACCGCGCGAGTGTGCAGGCCGCAACGCGAGTGAACGCCGAGCAAGCCTCGAAAAGGACGATGTGCAGGCCGACCTGACAGCGGAATCGGGGAAGGCTGATACGGCTGGGTGGATGAGCGAGGAATAGGCCCAGCCGCTGCACCGGGGTAGTGGCGGCAGCATGTACACAAGGAAAGCGCACGCAACACGGGAAGCCCCAGGACGTGGTCAGGGATGACCAACCGGAGGCCCGTGAGGGACAGGCCGGGCGCGCTGGGGTGGCGGAGAGGCCCGTAGTACCGCTGAAGCCGGGTAATGCCGGTGGAGGGAAGGGGCCTCAGTTCAAGACGGACGCAAGACGTGGTGAGGGACCGGGAGATTGGGCGACCTAACAACTCCGAAACGTGTTCAGAAGCTGCAGATGGCGTTACACGCGAAAGCGAAGGCAGAAGCCGACTATCGCTTCTATGCCCTGTACGACAAGATCAGCCGTGAGGATATTCTGGCGCATGCCTATGCCCAGTGCCGCTCGAACAAGGGCGCGCCGGGTGCGGACGGTCAGGAGTTCGCGGACATTGAGGCGTATGGGGTCGAGCGGTGGCTGGCGGAACTGGCGCTTGCGCTCAGGCAGGAGACCTACCGGCCGGAGCCAATCAGACGGGTGTTCATACCGAAGGCCAATGACAAGCTCAGGCCGCTGGGCATCTCGACCGTGCGGGATCGGGTCTGCATGACGGCAGCGATGCTGGTGCTGGAGCCGATCTTCGAAGCCGACCTTCCACCGGAACTATACGCCTATCGCGCTGGACGGAATGCCCAGCAGGCGGTCGTCGAGGTGGAGGAACTGCTGTTTCGTGGTCACCCGGACGTTGTGGACGCCGACCTCGCGGACTACTTCGGGAGCATTCCGCACGCCGAACTGATGAAGTCGGTGGCGCGCCGGATCGTTGATCGGCGCGTGCTGCATCTGATCAAGATGTGGCTGGACTGCCCCGTGGAAGAAACCGACAAACGAGGACGGAAGACACGCACGACCGAGGCGCGCGACAAGCGGCGCGGCATCCCGCAGGGCTCCCCCCTCTCACCATTGCTGGCGAATCTCTACATGCGCCGGTTCGTGCTGGGGTGGAAGAAGCTCGGGCTGGAGCGAAGCCTCGGCACGCGCCTCGTCACCTATGCCGATGATCTCGTGATCCTGTGCCGGAGGGGTAATGCCGAAGCGGCTTTGCACCACCTGCGCGAAATCATGGGCAAACTGAAGCTGACGGTGAACGAGGACAAGACACGCATCTGCAAGGTGCCGGAAGGGGAGTTCGACTTCCTGGGGTACACGTTCGGGCGGATGTATTCTGCGAGGACGGGCCAGGCTCGCCTGGGCTTCCGGCCATCAAAGAAGAGCATCAAACGCGTGGTCGAGAAAGTCCACGCGCTGACCGACCGATCGAGGACATGGCAAGAGACCACAATGCTGGTGGGAAAGGTGAACCGCACGCTGCGCGGATGGGCGAACTACTTTCAGGTAGGGACCGTCAGCAGAGCGTATCGGGCGCTCGACAACTACACGGCAGTGCGGGTGCGTCGGTGGTTGCGCTTCAAGTACAAGGTCAGGCGGAGCAAGGGCGGGAGCTATCCACTCTCGCATCTCTACGGGCACTTCGGGCTCGTACGTCTGACCTCGGCTTGGGCACGACGTGCCGTGGACGAAGGCGTGAGGTCTTGTCCGAGAGCCGGATGCGGGAGATCCGCACGTCCGGTTCGATGAGCGGGGTGTGGAAACGGAGCCAGGGATGAACCAGTAAGGCACCGCCAGACGAAAGCGGCGGAAACAGATATGTTCAGCCTACCGCTACCGCGCCACATCCCGACTCTACCAAATCCGGTCGCGCCTGAAAGTCGCGAACGTCGCCTTCGGGTCGAATCGGGTCACGTCTGCTTTCCGGAGTCGACCAGGACGGCTGCTTTGAGGCGCCCCTTGGTCGGCTTAGCCGACCGGGTTCGGGCGGAAAGCGGACCTTCCGGCTGCTGGGGACAAACAGCCGCCTTGCAAACGAGAAGCGGACAAAGCGTGTCTCTTCGGTTGGTTTGCGTTGTGGCTGGACGGAGGCCAATGGCATTGAGGTTTGATTCCGCCTAGACTTCGTGCCCGAGCGCATCGAGGCGCCGCGCATGGATCGTCGGCTCGCCGCCGTACTGATCGCCGATGTCGTCGGCTATGGCCGGTTGAGCCAGATCGACGAGGAGGGAACCCGCGCGCGATTCCAGTCCGATCTGAAAGAGGGGCATTGTCACGGGAACTTTGACGGTGCGAGCGGCGCGGCGATAGAGCAGGGGCATGCAGCCGATTTCGTACGCCCGTCACCAGTTCCCGCCTGAGATCATCCGGCATGCCGTGTGGCTCTATCTTCGGTTCACCCTGAGCTACCGCGACGTCGAGGAACTGCTGGCCGAACGCGGGCTCGACGTCTCCTATGAGACGATCCGCCGGTGGGTCGACAAGTTCGGATCGGCCTATGCCCGCAACCTGCGGCGGCTGCGACCGCGCCCTGCGGGCACCTGGCACCTGGACGAGATGGTTGTCTCGATCCATGGCCGGCGGATGTATCTGTGGCGAGCCGTCGACAGCGAAGGCGAGATCCTCGACATGCTTGTCCAGCCGCGACGTGACAAGCCTGCCGCGCTGCGGCTGATGCGCAAGCTGCTGAAGAAACAAGGCTTTGCTCCCAAGGTGCTCGTGACGGACAAGCTCCGCTCCTATGGTGCTGCCGGGCGAGAGCTCCGCCTCACGGCGCAGCATGAGCAGGGCCTGCGCCGCAACAACCGAGCCGAGAACTCCCATCAGGTGGTGCGGCGGCGCGAGCGAAAGATGCAGCGGTTCAAGTCACCCGGATCCGCCCAACGTTTTCTCGCCTCCCACGCCGCCGTCCACAACACCTTCAATCTCGAGCGCCATCTGATCTCCCGAAGGACGCTGCGCCTCTTTCGCGCCGCGGCCGCTCAGCAATGGCAGATCGCGACTGCTGCAGCCTGAGTACAGCATCGAACCGAGCCAAAGTGCGGCTCGTTCAGGTTCCCGTGACAATGCCCGTGACGCCAATCTCGAAACCCTGAAGTTCATCGCCCGCGAGACGGCGCGGCGCGGGCTGGATTTCCAGCTGGCGCTGTGGACCCAACGCTATGATTTCGACGACGTCCCGAACGCCAACTACACCGTGCGCGGGATCACCCGCGACAACCTGGCGCCCTATTGCCGCGACGCCATCACTGCGCTCCTGAAGGCGGTGCCGGAGATCACCGGCCTGACCTTCCGGGTGCATGTCGAGGGCGGCATCCCCGAGGGCGACTACGCGTTCTGGCAGCAGGCGTTCCAGGGCGTTGCCGCGGCCGGCCGGCCGGTCGAGATCGACATGCATGGCAAGGGGCTCGACCACGAGACCATCGGCTTGGCCCGCGCCTCCGGCATGCCGATCACAACCTCGCCGAAATTCATGGCCGAGCATATGGGCCTGCCGTATCACCAGTCGGCGATCCGCGAGCGCGAATATCCGCCCGAGGTGGCGCGCAGCGAGCGCGAGCAGCTCAGCGAGGGATCGCGCAAGTTCCTGCGCTACAGCTATGGCGACCTGCTCAGCAAGGACCGCGACTGGAAGGTGCTGTACCGGATCTGGGCCGGCACCCAGCGTGTGCTGCTGTGGGGCGACCCGGTGTTGGCCGCCGGCTACGGCCGCAGCTCGACCTATTGCGGCTCGGACGGGGTGGAGTGGTGCGAGCCCGGCTCGTTCAAAGGCCGCATGGGCACCGGCGTGCCGGGGCAGCGCTTCCACTACCAGAAGCAGGGCCTGGCGACGAAATACGACTGGCAGAAGCACGCCTATCTCTACCGGGTCTGGGGACGGCTGCTCTACAACCCAGAGGCCGCGCGCGACGGCTGGATGCGCCATCTCCGCCGGACCTGCGGCGATGCCGCGGAGGCTTGCGAGACCGCCCTGTCGCTGGCCAGCCGGGTGCTGCCCCTGGTCAGCCTGACGCACGGGCCGTCGGCCTCTAACAACCATTACTGGCCGGAGATCTACTCCAACCTCCCGGTCGGCACGGTCGGCAACCGCCGGCCCTATGGCAGCGACATGGACGGGCCGGTCCGCTTCGGCAACGCGCCGACCTTCGACCCGCAGCTCTTCGCCACGCCTCGGGAGTTCGCCGAGGCGCTGCACCAGGGCCGTGCCGACCGACGCTACGCGCCGCTCGACGTCGCCGACTGGCTGGAGCGGCTGGCCGAGGGCTGCGACACGGCGCTGGTGTCGCTGAAGGGCAGCGCCACCTTCGAGACGGCGGAGGTCCAGCGCATCGTCATCGATACCGGCATCCTGTCCGGCATCGCCCGGTTCTTCGCCCAGAAGTTCCGCGTCTCGACCTGGGTCGAGCTGTTCCTCCTGTCCAAGGCGGCGGTGACGCTGGACCGGGCGGAAGCGCATCTGAAGCGGGCGGTGCTGGCCTGGCAGGGCATCGCCGACATCGCGCGCGACGTCTATCACGACGACCTGACCTACGGGCCGCAGAGCTGGCTGCGCGGCTCCTGGCAGCAGCGGCTACGCGAAGTCGAGATCGAGCTGACCGACCTGCAGGCGATGCGGTCCGAAGCGCCGCACGAAACGGTCCATCCCGACGACCGGACCCGCGCGGCGATCGCCCGGCTGCAGGGGCGGGGGCCGACCCGGGGGCTGGCCGCGGGCGCGACGGCGCCGCCGATCTTCCGGCGCGGCGAAGCGGTGGAGGTGCGGATGGATCTGGCGGAGGGCGGCGAGCCGGTGCTGCACTACCGCCACGTCAACCAGGCGGAGCGCTGGCGGTCGATGCCGATGCAGCGGGGCGCCGACGGCTTCGCGGCGGTGATTCCGTCCGACTACACGGACTCGCCCTTCCACCTGCAGTTCTACGTCAGCGCGGTGGCCGGCGACCGGGTGGTCCTGGCGCCGGGACTGCGCGACGACCTCGCCAACGAGCCCTATCTCACGGCGTTGCAGGTGTGAGATGACCTTGCCGGCCCGCCGCGCGATCCCCATCCCAATGCCTCGGCGATGCCGTCCGGGGCAGGGGGCGCGGGCAGTCCGGCCGCATCGCCTCTCGGCCTCAACCGGCCGTGGTCTTCCGGACGATCAGCTCGCCGGGCAGCAGGTGGATATTGGTCTCGGCCGGTTCCGCCTTGCCGGTCACCAGCTGGACCGTCCGCTCGACCATCGCGTCGAGCGGCTGGCGGAAGGTGGTCAGCGAATAGCGCGGCCAGCCGGCCATGGCGATGTCGTCGAAGCCGGCGACCGCGATGTCGCCGGGCACGGACAGGCCCAGCTCGTCGCGCAGCGCGTCGACGCCGCCCACCGCCAGGATGTCGTTGGCGAAGAAGATCGCGTCGGTGCGGCTGGTGCGGGCGACCTCGAGCGCCGCGCGGTAGCCGGCCTCGTAGCTGTACTCGCCGCCGGCGACCGATGCGGTCAGGGTCATGCCCAGCTCCGCCAGCCGGGCGATGAAGGCGTGCTGGCGTTCGAGATTGGCGCTGGCATGCGGCACGCCGGCGACGAAGGCGGCCCGGCGGCGGCCCAGCGCATGGAAATGGTCGGCGATGGCGCGGGCGCCCTCGGCATTGTTGCAACAGACGCTGGTCAGGCTCGAATCCGGCACCGTGCGGTTGATCATGATCGTGGTGCGGCCCTCGGTCGCCCAGGTCAGCGCCGCGCCGGACAGCGGGGCGGCCGAGACGATGACGACGGCGTCGACGCTGTACTGCCGCAGGGCCGCCAGCTGCTGCCGGATGTCGGCGCCATGGGTCAGGTTGAACAGCAGGCTCTGCTGCCCGACCTGTTGCAGGCCGCGCGACAGCTTCTCGATCAGCACCGGGTAGAACGGGTTCTGCATCGCCGAGACGACGATGCCGACGATGTTGCTGCGCCGCTTCGACAGGGTGCTGGCGATCGCGTTGGGGCTGTAGCCCAGGCTGCCCGCCATGGTCAGGATGCGCTGCCGCATCTCGCCCGAGATCGAGGCGCCGGGCGTGTAGGCGCGCGAGACCGCGGACTGGCTGACGCCGATCATCCGGGCCAGCTGGCGCGCGGTGATCGGTTTGCGCAGGTCTCCGGAACTCAAGGTCGCTTCCCCTCGCTGTCGCCGGCCTCAGCCATAGCACGGGCGCGGACGGAATCCCGCCCGGCCGATGCCATCTCCAGCACTATGTGGAGGTGTTGCATACGGATGCAAGACTCGATATCGTCCCGATCAAAGAGAGAGCCGGGGGAGGCGGTGCCGCGATGACTGCATTGACCGGCCTGAGCGTCGTCGACCTGTCGGAGTCCGTCGGCGGGCAGTACTGCGCCAGGCTGCTGGCCGATTTCGGCGCCGAGGTCGTGCTGGTCGAGCCGCCGGACGGCTCGGTTCTCCGTCGCCTGCCGCCCTTCAGCGACGCGGACGACCGCGGGTCGCTGCTGTTCTTCCATCTCAACACCGGCAAGCGCTCGGTCAGCCTCGACCCGGGCAGCGCCGTCGGCCGCCGGGCCCTGGACGGGCTGCTGCGCGGCGCCGATGTCGCGATCCTGCCGCCGGGCTCCGAGCCGCGGGACGTGCTTGGCCTCAATCCGCGCTGCGTCGCCGCGGTGGTCAGCCCCTTCGGCGCCGACGGGCCGCTCGCCGCCTGGAAGGGGCCGGAGATCGTGCTGCAGGCCCTGTCCGGCATGATGCACAACAACGGCGTCTATGGCCGCGAGCCGCTCCATGGCTGCGGCCGCCGCGCCTCCTTCGCCGCCGGCCTCGCCGCCTATGTCGGAATCACCGCTGCGCTTTTCAGCCGCGAGCACACCGGCCTCGGCCAGACCGTGACCGTGGACGAGGCCGAGACCGCCGCGGCGATGTGCTTCCCCTATGTGCTGCAGCACATCTACAACGGCACGGTGAAGGGCCGGGGCGACCCGAACATCCCGGCCGGCCAGGTGCGCTGCCGCGACGGCTGGGTCTGCATCTGGATCTACAACCACCGCTGGAGCGCGGTCTGCCGGGCACTCGGCCTCGAGCAGATCGAGCGTGACGAGCGCTTCGGCGCCCCGATCCCGCGCCGCGCCCATTGGGCGGAGCTGTTCGCGATCATCCAGGACAAGGTCGCGGATCTCTGCGCCGAGGAGCTGGTGGCGACGCTGCAGCGGGACGAGGTGATCGCCGCCAAGGCCTACCGCCCGACCGAACTGCGCGGCAGCGCCCACCTGACCGATCGAGGCTATTGGGAGATGGCGGAGGGCCGGCTGATCCTCGGGCCGCCGTGGCGGCTGGGCCGCACGCCGCGCGAGGTCCGCTCCGGCGCGCCGCGTCCCGGTGCCGACAATGGCAGAGTACCGGTGACGGCCGTCCCACGCCCGGCGACAGGCGCCGCCGCTGCCGGAGCCGGCCCTCTGGCCGGCCTCCGCGTGCTCGAGCTGACCACCGCCTGGGCCGGGCCGATGGCGGGGCGGGTGCTGGGCTTCCTCGGGGCCGAGCCGATCCACGTCGAATCCCCGACCCGGGTCAATTCCTGGCGCCTCAACAAGGAGGTGCCGAACCCGGTCAACTTCCCGGACGGCGTCCCCGGCGACCGCCCCTACGACCGCGCCTTCCACTTCAACTCGCAGAACGTCAACAAGCTGTCCTGCATCCTCGACCTGAAGACGGGGGAGGGGCGCGACATCGTCCGGCGCCTGGCGGCGGTCAGCGACGTGGTGATCTGCAACTTCCGCCCCGGCACGCTGGCCAGGCTGGGGCTCGACTACGACAACCTGCGCCGGATCCGGTCGGACATCATCGTTGCCGAGCTGCCGGCCTTCGGCGCCGAAGGGCCGATGGCGCACTACGCCGCGCTGGGCCCGACCATGGAGATGTCGACCGGCATGTCCAGCATGATCGGCTATCCGGGTGGCCAGCCCGAGACCACCGGCCCCTCCTATCTCGACCCGATCGGCGGCTTCAACGCCGCGGCCGCCATCCTGACGGCGCTGCTGCATCGGCAGCGGACCGGCGAGGGTCAGTATATCGAGGTGCCGCAGGTCGAGGCCGCGATGCAGCTGATCGGGCCGGAGCTGCTGGCGGCGATCGAATCCGGCCGGGACCCCGTGCCGAACGGCAACCGCTCGCCCTACGCGGCTCCCCACGACGCCTTCCCGGCGCGCGGCGACGACCAGTGGGTGGCGATCGCGGCCGGGACCGAGGCGGAGTGGCAGGCCCTGTGCGGCGCCATGGGGCAGGCCGGCCTCGCCGCCGATCCGCGCTTCGCCACGCTGGCGGCGCGGCAGCAAAACATCGAGGCGCTGACCGCGATCCTCGCCGACTGGACGCGCACCCAGGACAAGCACGCGGCCGCCGCCCGTCTGCAGGCGGCCGGTGTTCCCGCGGCGCCGGTACAGACGCCTGAGGACCTGGCGCGCAGCGAATACCTGGCGCATCGCGGCTTCTTTACGGTGCTGGAGCATCCCGACGCCGGCCGCCACCCCCACCCCGGGCTGCCGATCCATCTCGACGCCACCCCAGGCAGCCAGCGCCGGGCGGCGCCGCGCTTCGGCGCCGACAACCATCGCGTGCTGCGCGACATCCTCGGCCTGACGCCGGCGGAGATCGCGGCCGTCGAGGCCAGCGGCGCGATGGCGACCGAACCCCGGCCGGGAGCCTGATGATGGCCGATTTCCCCCGCACGCTGCACATCCCGATCCGCCTCGACGACGATCCCGGCTATCGCGGGTCGGTGCATGACGACGCGGTGGCGCGGCGCATGGGCTTCAAGGCGGCGCTGGTGCCGGGGGCCTTCGTCTACGGCCATGTCAGCCGCATCGCCGTCGACGCCTGGGGTGTCGACTGGCTGCGGCGCGGGAGCATGGGCGCGCGGTTCCGCCGGCCGGTCTATGACGGCGACGTGCTCACGGCCGAGGTCTCGGCCCTGGCGGATGCCGGCCCGGACCGCCGGTCCGAGATCAGCTTGCGCAACGAGGATGGCGAGGAGGTCGCGACCGGCTGGGTGGCGATGCCGCTCGCGGATCCGGTGCCGCCGCCGGTCGAGGACTACCCGGTCCAGCCGCTGCCGGACCCGCCGCCCGCGGTCGAGCCGGGCGGCATGGCGGTCGGCACGCGCCTCGGCTCGCGCAACGCGGTGCTGACCGAGGAGGAGTTCCGGCGCTCGCTGGCCGCCTTCGACGAGCGCCATCCACTGTATCTCGCCGGCGGGCTGGTCCATTCCGGCTGCCTGATCCGGCGGACGATGTTCGACGCCAACCGCAGCTTCCGCTTCCCGGCCCCGGTCGTGTTCGTGTCCGGCGAGGCCCAGCATTTCGCGCCGGTGTCTCCCGGCCAGCGCCTCGCCACCTCCGGCACTGTCACCGCAGCCTATGAGCGCAAGGGCCGGCACTATTTCGAGACCGAGGAACTGCTGGTGGTCGACGGCGCCCGGGTGGCGGCGCGGTTCCGCCGGACCTCGATCTATGCGTGACCATCCGCCTGCTGCGATCTTGCATACGGATGCAAAGGGAGTAAGGTAACCCACTCGACGCGGGAGCGAAACTGTGGCCCCAAGCGCGAACATCAGATCGGTCGAAGCCTTCCAGGTCAGCTGGCAGCCCGGCGACCCGCCCGGCCGGCGCAGCGCCCTGGTGCGGATCGCGACGGAGGACGGCGTGGTCGGCTGGGGCGAGGCCTCGCCGATGCAGGGCGGGCTGCACTCGATCGGCATCATCGAGCGCGACCTGGCGCCGGGGCTGGTCGGCGCCGACGCCTTCGACACCGGGGTGCTGTATGACCGGCAGCTCCACCGCAACATCAAGCTGGGGCCGGAAGGGGCGCTGACCGGCGCACTGGCCGCGGTCGACATCGCGCTTTGGGACATCAAGGGCAAGACGCTCGGCCTGCCGGTGCACAAGCTGCTCGGCGGCGCCTGGCGCAGCGAGGTGCCGTTCTACGCCTCGATCGGCGGCAATGCCGGGCGCACGGTGGACGAGACGGTGCGGGTGGTCGAGGCGCGCTGGCGGCGCGAGACGCCGGCGGCGATCAAGATCCGCCGCGATGGCGACCGCTCGATCCTCGACCTCGACATCCCCGGCGACATCGCCAAGGCCAGGGCCGTGCGTCAGCTGGTCGGCGACGGCTACCCGCTCGCCTTCGACGCCAACAACGGCTACTCGGTCGGCGGCGCCATGCGGGTCGGCCGCGCACTCGAGGAGCTCGGCTATATCTGGTTCGAGGAGCCGGTGCAGCACTACGACGTGCGCGGCATGGGCGAGGTGGCGCAGCGGCTGGACATCACCGTCTCGGCGGCGGAGCAGACCTACACGCTGCAGGCGCTGGTCGACATGATCCATGCCGGGGTGCGCATGGTGCAGCCCGACATCGTCAAGATGGGCGGCATCACCGGGCTGATGCAATGCGCCGCGATCTGCCACGCCCATGGGGTCGAGCTGGTGCCGCACCAGACCCAGCCGACCATCGGCCATGTCGCCAACCTGCATGTGCTGGCGGCGCTGATGCATCTGACCAAGCCGGCGGAATACGCCGACGCGTCCGGCCGGATGGATGTCGGGTTCAAGGATCCGCCGCGGCCGGTGGACGGCCGCTTCGCGGTGCCGCAGGGCCCGGGGCTCGGGCTCGAGGTCGACGAGGCGGAAATCAACAAGCGGCGCTGAAAGCGGTACGCGCGGGCGCCGATAAGAGACAGGGGAGACGGCCATGGTGTTCAGCAGGCGAAATGTGCTTCAGCTCGGCGTCGCGACCGCGGCGCTGGCGGGCTTCGGCGGCGCCCGGGCGCAGGATGCGTCCCAGAACGCGGATGTGATCCGCATGGGCATCGCCGCCAAGGGGCCGCGCTACAGCGACCCGAACCTGACGACCCAGGGCTCCGACAACTGGGCGACCGAGCAGATCTACGAGCAGTTGGTCCGCCCGGAGGACGGCACCTTCGCGATCAAGCCGGAGGAGTACCTGCCGACGCTGGCGACCAGCTGGACCTCGTCGCCGGACGCCAAGACCTGGACCTTCCAGCTGCGCCAGGGCGTGCAGTTCCACAAGGGCTTCGGCGAGATGACCTCGGAGGACGTGGTCTACTCGTTCAAGCGCGCGATGACCTCGGGCACCAACAGGACGATCCTGGCCAACATCGCCGACGTCGTCGCCAATGGGCCCTACCAGGTGACCATCACCCTGAAGAGCCCGGACGCGCTGTTCCTGGGCACCTCGGTGTTCAACAACAACACCTCGATCGTCAGCAGGAAGGCGGCGGAGCAGATGGGCGAGGCCTTCGGCACCGACGCCGTCGGCACCGGCCCCTACGAGCTGACGAAGTTCGACACCCAGGTCGGCACGGTGATGAAGCGCCATGACGGCTATTGGGGCCCGAAGGCCAGGATCAGCACCGTCGAATGCGTCTATATCGCCGACACCTCGGCCCGGACGCTGGCCCTGCTGTCCGGCAACATCGACATCATGGAGGCGGTGCGAGCGCCCGGCTGGGTCGCCTCGATGCAGCAGCGCGACCCGAGCCTGAAGATCGACATGACGGTGCCGGGGTCGTTCAACACCCTGCACATCAACCTGACCCGCAAGCCCTTCGACGACCTGAAGGTGCGGCAGGCGCTGATGCATGCGATCGACCGCCCGGCCGTGGCCCAGGCGCTGGCGCCGATGGGCGGCACCATGGCGGGGCTGCAGCCCGACTTCTTCCCGGCCGGCTTCAAGACCGAGGACCTGCCGGAGGAGCTGCGCTACCCCTACGACCCGGACAAGGCGAAGGCGCTGCTGGCCGAGGCGGGCTTCCCGGACGGCATCAGCTTCCCGTCCCTGTGCAGCCAGCGCGAGGACTATGCCTCGACCATGCTGATCGTGCAGGAGCAGATCCGCCTGGCCGGCTTCAACATGGATCTCAGGATCGGGGACCACACCGCCTATCACGCCGACAACCGCTCGGACAAGAACACCCTGGCGATGCATTCCGCGAGCTATCCGCCGATCCCGACCCAGCTGTACTTCCAGCAGCTGTCGGCGCAGTCCGAGGTCAAGTCGGACGGCAAGGGCGGCGGCAACTACAGCCATTATGGCGTGGTGATGCCGGGCATCGACGACCTGCTGGCCCAGGCGCTGCAGGCGACCGATTTCGCGACCTATGACGGCATCTGCCGCAAGATCGAGCTGCAGGTGCTGCGCGACCTGCCGCTGATCGGCCTGTCCACCCTGTCCTTCACCACCGCGCGCCGGGGCAATGTCGATCTCGGCTACCCGATCAGGAGCGGGTATGCGCGCTGGCGCTTCCACCGGGCGACCAAGACCATCGTCTGACCCCGCAGGGGAGGGGCCCGCCATGGTGCGGTATCTGATGTGGAGATTGCTGGATGCGGTTCCGACCATCCTGCTGGTGCTGACGCTGGTGTTCGTCTGCATGCGCATCCTGCCCGGCGACCCGGCGCTGGCGGCGCTGGGCGACAACGCGCTGCCGGACCAGCTCGCGGCGTTCCGCGAGAAGATGGGGCTGAACGTCCCGCTCTGGCAGCAGTACCTCAACTTCCTCGGCAGCGTCCTGACCCTGGATTTCGGGCGGTCGCTGATGAACAACACCTCGGTCCTGCAGCTGCTGGTCTACAACCTGCCCTATACGATCGAGCTGACCATCGCGGCGATGGTGATGGGCGTCGTCGCCGGCATCCCGCTCGGGGTGCTGGCGGCGACCCACCGCAACCGCACCGCCGATTCCGGCGTCCGGGTGTTCTCGCTGATCGGCTACGCCATCCCGGACTTCTATCTTGGCGCGCTGCTGCTGATCACCTTCTCGCTCAACCTCGGCTGGTTCCCGATCAATGGCGGCGGCGACGGCTTCGTCGACCGGCTGCACCATATCGTGCTGCCGGCGCTGACCCTCGCCTTCGTCAAGGCCGCCTTCCTCGGACGGCTGACCCGTACCTCGCTGCTCGAGGTGTTCGGCAAGGACTATGTGCGGACGGCGCGGGCCAAGGGCGCCAGCGAGCGGCGAGTGATCTACCGGCACGGGCTGCGCAACGCGCTGCTGCCGCTGTCGACCGGCATGGGCCTCAGCCTGCTGGCGACGCTGTCCGGCTCGGTGGCGATCGAGCTGGTGTTCAACCGGCCCGGCATCGGCAAGCTGCTGATCGGCGCGATCACCGAGCGCGACTACGCCGTCATCCAGGGCGGCGTGATCGTGTTCGCCCTGTTCGTGGTGCTGGTGAACCTGGTGATGGACCTCGTCTACATCGTGGTCGATCCGCGGATCCGGGTGACGTGATGGCCGCGATCATCGACACCGCCGAAATCATCGCTCCGGCCCCGAACCGGCTCGCCATCCTTGCCCGCATCATGCTGGGTCGCCCTGCCACCATCTTCGCCGCCCTGATCATCGCGGTGTTCGTCGCGGTGGCGGTGCTGGCGCCCTGGATCGCGCCCTACAACCCGCTGGCGCAGAGCATCCTCAAGATCAACCAGACCCCGTCCTGGGCGCATTGGCTGGGCACCGACCAGTTCGGCCGCGACGTGCTGTCCCGGATGATCTACGGCTCCCGCAACTCGCTGATCTTCGGTCTGCTGTCGCCGATCCTGGCGGCGATCGTCGGCACCACGCTCGGCGTCGTCGCCGGCTATTTCGGCGGCGCGGTCGACCGCGTGATCTCCCGCCTCGTCGACCTGCTGCTGGCGTTCCCGGAGCTCTTGCTGGCGATCATCATCGCCGCGGCACTGGGCGGCGGCTTCTGGAACGTGGTCGCGGTGCTGACAGTCGCCTTCGTGCCCGGCTTCGCCCGCGTCGCCCGGGCCCAGACCCTGTCGGTGAAGCAGGAACCCTATGTCGAGGCCGCGGTGGCGGTCGGGGTCAGCACGCCGGTGATCATCTTCCGCCACGTCGTGCCGAACATCGCGGCGCCGATCGTCGTGCTGGTGACGCTGTGGGTCGCCTCGGCCATCCGGCTCGAAGCTTCGCTCAGCTTCCTCGGGCTCGGCACCCAGCCGCCGAACCCGAGTTGGGGCAACATCATCCGCGACGGGCTCAACAACCTGTTCGGGTCGCCCTGGCCGATCATCGGCGCCGGCTTCGCCATCACCTGCGTCGTCCTCGCCTTCAACCTGTTCGGCGATGCGGTGCGCGACGCCCTGGACCCGGAGACCGCCGCGTGACCGCGCCCCTGCTCAAGGTCGAGGACCTGGCCGTCGAGTTCGGCCCGAAGGACGCGCCGCTGCGGGTGGTCGACGGCGTCGGCTTCGACATCGCGGCCGGTGGGTCGCTCGGCATCGTCGGCGAATCCGGCTCCGGCAAGTCGATGACCTCGCTGTCGATCCTGCGCCTGATCCCGGAGCCGCCGGGCCGGATCGCGCAGGGCCGCATCCTGTTCAACGGCATCGACCTGCTGGCCCTGCCGCGGGCGAAGATGCCGGAGATCCGCGGCCGCGACATCGCCATGATTTTCCAGGAGCCGATGAGCTCCTTGAATCCGGTCATGACCATCGGCGACCAGATCGGCGAGGCGATCCTGCTGCATGAGCATGTCAGCCGGGAGGAGCGCCGCCGCAAGACCGTCGAGATGCTGCGGCTGGTCGGCATGCCCGATCCGGAGCGCCGGCTCGGCGCCTATCCGCACCAGTTCTCCGGCGGCATGCGCCAGCGGGTGATGATCGCCATGGCCATTGCCTGCAACCCGAAGCTGCTGATCGCGGACGAGCCGACCACGGCGCTGGACGTCACCATCCAGGCCCAGGTGCTGGACCTGATGAAGAAGATCCGCGCCACCCTGAACACGGCGGTGCTGCTGATCTCGCACGATCTCGGCGTCATCGCCGACATCTGCGAGCGGGTGATCGTGATGTATGCCGGCCGGGTGGTGGAGGATGCCGATGTCCGCTCGATCTTCCGGCGGCCGTCGCACCCCTACACCCAGGGGCTGCTGCAGTCGATCCCGCGACTCAACGATGACCGCCGGCGCCTGTACCAGATCGCCGGCTCGGTGCCCCAGGCCGGCAGCCTCGGCGCCGGGTGCCCGTTCCAGCCGCGCTGCCCATTGCGGATCGACCGCTGCGCGGTGGAGCGGCCGCCGATGTTCAATTTCGGCCCGCAGCACCGGGCCGCCTGCTGGGTGACGGCCGAAGCGCTCCCGGCTGAGCCGGCGCCCAGTGCGAAGGTGATGCGATGAGCGAGACCCTGGTGCGGGCCGAGGGACTGACCAAGACCTTCCAGGATGGCGGCGGCCTCAGCTTCGGGCGGCCGCGGCCGGCGGTGCGGGCGGTTGACGAAGTGTCGCTGGAGATCCGCCGCGGCGAGACGCTGGCGCTGGTCGGCGAATCCGGCTGCGGCAAGTCCACGCTCGGTCGGCTGCTGCTGCGGCTGATCGAGCCCAGCGCCGGCCAGGTCTTCGTCGACGGCACAGACCTGACCAGCCTGTCGCGCGGGCAGATGCGGGCGATGCGCCGGCAGGTCCAGATGATTTTCCAGGACCCCTACGGCTCGCTCAGCCCGCGCCGCAGCGTCGCCGACATCGTCGCCGAGCCGCTCGAGGTGTTCGGCCTGGTGCGGTCGCGGAAGGAGCGGCGCGACAAGGTTGCGGAGCTGCTGCGCCAGGTAGGGCTGCCGCCCTCCACCATGGATCGCTATCCGCGCCAGTTCTCAGGCGGCCAGCGCCAACGCATCGGCATCGCCCGGGCGATCTCGCTCGACCCCGCCTTCATCGTGGCGGACGAGCCGGTCTCGGCCCTCGACGTCTCGATCCAGGCCCAGATCGTCAACCTGATGCAGGACCTGCAGGAGCGGAAGAACCTGTCCTACCTGTTCATCGCCCACGACCTGGCGGTGGTGCGCCACATCGCCGACCGGGTCGCGGTGATGTATCTCGGGCGGATCGTCGAGACCGGGCCGAAGGCGGCGGTCTACGGCGCGCCGCACCATCCCTACACCCAGGCGCTGTTGTCGGCCGCGCCGGAGCCGGACCCGGACCGGCCGCAGAAGCGCATCATCCTGCAGGGCGACGTGGCGAGCCCGTCCGCCGTGCCCTCCGGCTGCAGCTTCCGGACGCGTTGCCCGCTGGCGCAGGAGATCTGCGCCCGCGAGCGGCCGTCGTTGGCGCCGGTCGGTGGCGGCCATCTCGCTGCCTGCCATTTCGCCAAACGCCATCCGATCCCGGTCTGAGCCGATACGATACCCCTTTTGATCGGAGTGACCGATTGGGCCACCAAAGCGCAAACGGTATACGCCCGTTTAACATTGGTATCCGCCACTTGGTCATGTTGATGAGCGCCAGTCGACGATCCTCCGCTTTGGAACCGCGGAGACGAGCCGCGTATGGTTTGAGGTTGCGCCAAGCGCA
>NZ_JASATH010000159.1:0-19573 GCF_038440215.1 Inquilinus sp. OTU3971
GTCGGAGTGCGCCTCGTCTATAGAACGTATCATGAACGATTCGCAAGTTAAGTCCAGAGGCTCCGCTGTCCTCGGGCGGGACGGCCGACCGGACGGCCGTCCCGCCGGACGGTCAGCTCTCCACCTGCTTCGGCTGCAGGACGATGTCGACCGAGAGGGTCCGCGCCTTGCCGTTGCGCAGCACCCCGACCGGGACGGTGGTGCCGGTCGCGGTCTCCGCCACCAGCCGCGGCAGGTCCTTGGACTGCGCCACCGGCTTGCCGCCGAAGGACACGATCACGTCGCCCTGATGCAGGCCGGCCTTCAGCGCCGGGCTGTTCTTCTGCACCTCGGCGACGAGGGCGCCGCGGGCCGAGTCGAGGCCGGCCGCCTCGGCCAGCTCCGGCGTCAGCGCCTGGATCTGCACGCCGAGCCAGCCGCGCCGGACGCTGCCATGCTCGCGCAGCTGGGCGATCACGGTCTTGGCCAGGTTCGACGGGATGGCGAAGCCGATGCCGACCGAGCCGCCCGAGGGCGAATAGATCTCGCTGTTGATGCCGATGACCTTGCCGCCGGCGTCGAAGCTGGGGCCGCCGGAGTTGCCGGGGTTGATCGGCGCGTCGATCTGCAGGAAGTCCTCCAGCGGGTTGGAATTGATGTCACGGCCGCGGGCCGAGACGATGCCGGCGGTGACGGTGCCGCCGAGGCCGTAGGGGTTGCCGACCGCCATCACCCAGTCGCCGACCTGGGCGGCGTCGCTGTCGCCCCATTCGACCGCAGTCAGCGTCTTGTCGGCCTTGACCTTGATCAGGGCGAGGTCGGTCTTCGGGTCGGTGCCGACCACCTTCGCCGGCAGCACGGTGCCGTCATCGAGGGTGACCGTGATCTCATCGGCGTCCTTCACCACATGGTTGTTGGTGACGATGTAGCCGGCCGGATCGATGATGAAGCCGGAGCCGGCACCGTGGATCGCCTGGCCGCCGCGCTCGCGCGGCCCGCCGTCGCGATCGGCGATCCGGGCCGGCCCCTCATGGCCGGTGATCGAGACGTTGACGACGCCCGGCATCACCTGGTGCACCAGCCCGGCAAAGGAGCCGGAGGCCGCCGTGACGAGGGGGGCCGGGACGACGGGGGCCGGCTGGCTCTGCGCCACGGCCGGGGCACCGAAGGCCAGAACCGCCCCGACCGGCGCGCCGATCAGGGCCGTGCCGACCAGCAGCGCCGCCGCCATCCGGCGCAGGCCGGGGCGCCGGCCGTCGGCATCGAGGGGGGATTTCATCTGCAACTCCACCAGTCTCGGATCGCCGAGAGCATGGCTCGGCGTGTACCGGTGAAGATAAGATCGCGCCGATTAATCTGCTCTGGCGGCGGAATTACATCGGCGCAATCCATCGCCTAGTGTCTCTGGACTGCCTCCGGAACGAAACGGAGGAGCGGAGGTGGCGTGGCCGAATCGTGCCGGCCGCGCATCACCGGATGCCGGCGGATGTGATATAAGTCGCTGTGAATTGGCTGACCGGCAGGAGCAGCGGCGCCCTCGCTCGCGTCACGCCAGGGACAAGTCCCCGCGAAAGTGCGTTGCCGCTGTCAGTGGCTCGAGGGTTTCATGTCCGCAGGCGTGATGCATTTCGTTGTCGTGCTCGCCATCGTCATCGCCATCAGAGTCTGTTTGGAAATTCACGGATGGGCGTTTCGGCGGAGCATGATGCCGCCCATGGCGACGAGGATCATGGCGCGGGAGACGCCGATGCGCTTCTCGTAGTCGCGCACGAGACGGCGCCAGCGGATCATCCAGCCGAAGGTCCTTTCGACCACCCAGCGGCGCGGCAGGACCTGGAAGCCCTGTTGGCCGTCGCAGCGGCGGATGATCTCGACGACGAAGTCGAGGTAGGCGGCCTTGTCCATGAGTTGGAGCCGGTCATAGGCGCCGTCGGCGAACAGATGCTTCACCCATGGCCAGCGCTTGCGGATCGCGTCCAGGATCATCTGCGCTCCGGCGCTGTCGGAGATGTCGGCGGTCGTCAGATTGACCATCAGCAGCCGTCCGTCGGTGTCGACGGCGATGTGGCGCTTGCGCCCGACGATCTTCTTGCCCGCGTCGTAGCCTCTGGTTTCGGCATGCGGCGCCTTGACCGATTGGCTGTCGACCACTGCCGCAGACGGGCTGGCCTCGCGCCCGGCCCGCTCCCGGTCGACCATCAGCGCCACGTCGTGGATGGTCTGGAACAGAAACCGCCGCGCCAGCTCACGGAACCAGCCGTAAACGGTCTGCCAGGGGCCGAAGTGGATCGGCAGCATCCGCCAGCCGCAGCCCGAGCGCACCAGATAGCGCACCGCGTTGATCATCTCACGGAAATCCACCTCCCGGGGGCGACCCCGTCGCCCGGGCGATGGCATCAACGGCGCGATCCGCTCCCACTCCTCGTCCGTCAGATCCGACGGATAGCGCTTCGTCTTCTTGGCGATCTGGGCCATCCGACCCCGGCTCTGCTTCGTCCACATCCACAGCTTGAATCACAACCCGCCGCCGAGCGGAACCCCAGAGCGGCGATTTTCCAAACGGTCTCTCAGAGGTTTGGCGATCTACCTCTTCAACAAGAGACACACGGGCATCGAAAGAACGCCTCCACTCTGCGCCGCCCTGCGGACGCGGTACCTCTCCATCGTTATCACCTGGGTCGGCGCATTCTTTTGTGCCGTCTTCTTCGTGCAACTGATCGCAGGAGGGGAGGTGCGTTATGAGTATCTCTTGGGAGCGGCCGGAATCGCAGGCGGATGGCTCGGCAGGAAGGTCAGCACCCACTGGATCGCGTGGGAGCGGCGGCGCCTGGAGTGAGCCGTTCCTCGTGATCGGGCCTTCGCGGGACAGGCCGCCCCGCCCCGGCGCCGGTCAGTCGGTGCGCGGCGGGCGGTCGACCGCCCAGGCGGCGTCGGCGCCAAACGGGTGGTCGATGAAGAAGTACCAGCTGCCGTCCTCGCCCCTGCGATGGACCTCCATGCCGTGATGGTGGACCTCGACCGGCTGGCCGTCCCGGCCCCGGCCGGTGATCCGCCACTGCGAGCGCGTCATCGCGAAATCGCCGGCGACGGTGACGTGGTGGGTGACGACATCCATGTGCGGCTGCAGGTCGATATAGGCGGCCATGGTCGCCCGGATCGCGTCGGCGCCACGCGCGACCGTGGTGCCGCCATGGACATCGTCGACCTGCACGATCGAGGCCTCGGGATGGTAGAGGGCGGCCGCCGCCTCGACATCCTGCGCGTTGAAGGCGCGCGCGAGCCACAGGTTGGAGAGATCGGGAGAGGGAGCGCCCATGGTCCGGGTTCCTTCGGGGTTCGTTCGTGGGATGGACCCGAGATGAGGTGTGCTTGCGCGGCAGGGGAGGCCGCGGTTTTGCAGGCGCTATGTGCGGAGGCGCACAGGCGCCCTGGGCAACGAGCGCGCGGACGGCTCGCCCCGTGAAGACATTGCAGTCTTTGCGGCCTTCTCGCCTTTGGCCCAAACAGAGATACGGCTGCTCAAAATCGCATGCGCCAGACGGCGCCCCGAAACCGCTGATCTGAACATTGCGCTCACCCGTCCGCGGAGGACTGCCTTCCGGACGGCAATGGGGCGCATCCGTCAAGCCGCTTGGCAGGCGCAGCCCTTCGCAGGCATGTTGCCGCCGGTGATGTCAGCCGCCTCGCGATTCCTACCGATGCTCCGCAACATCGGCGGAATCCCTGGGCGCTGATATGACTCGACTCATTTTCGGTCAGGTTCTGAACAAGGGACGCGGATGCCCACACTCGATTGGATCGGCAAGAAAGCGGTGGTGAACCATCATCGCGACGTGCCGTATCGGCTGATCCACTGCGACAAGGACAAGAGCGTCGGCGATCCGGATGCAGGCAACCTGTTGGTGCAGGGCGACAATCTGGAAGCCTTGAAGGCACTGCTTCCCTATTACGCCGGCAAGGTGAAATGCATCTATATCGACCCCCCCTACAACACCGGCAACGAGGGCTGGGTCTACAACGACAATGTAAGTTCGCCGGAGATCAAGGCGTGGCTCGGCTCCGTCGTGGGCAAGGAGGCCGAAGACCTGTCGCGCCACGACAAGTGGCTTTGCATGATGTATCCGCGCCTGCGCCTGCTGAAGGAGTTTTTGACTGAAGATGGCATAATATTTATTAGTATCGACGACAATGAACTTCATACCCTGATTGCGCTTTGCGAAGAGATTTTTAATGGAAGAAATTGGGTTGGAACAATTATTTGGAAAAATGCAACCGACAATAATCCGACAAACATTTCGATAGAACATGAGTATATCGTTTGTTTTGCAAAAGAAAAATCAAAAATAGCAAAGGAATGGAAATCGGGAGCATCGCCGGTCCGTGAGCGCATCCAAGAGACAGCAACAAAGCTTATTGAAGAGCATAAAGATCGCTTAGACATGTTGGAGGCTGCATACGCGGCTTGGTTTCGCGAAAATAAGCCACATCTTTGGCCATTCCAGGAGTATGATCAGATTGATTTTGGCGGCGTATTCACTGGGAGCCGAAGTGTGCACAACCCAGGCAAGGAGGGATATTTCTACGACATTCCGCACCCAGCCACATTGCGCCCATGTAAAATGCCCTTGATGGGCTACCGCTTTCCAGAAGAAACATACCTGGCTCTCAAAGCAAGGGATAAGATTATATATGGAAAAGATGAAAACAAAATTATCGAAATAAAAATATATATCGATGAATATAAATCCAAGCTACCAAGTATCTATGAACTCGATGGACGCCGTGGCGCAAACGAGCTTCGTGCCATATTCCCTGATGCAAAGAGAACCTTTAACAACCCGAAACCAGTTGAGCTTATATCGGAGCTAGTTTCCTTCGTCACTGGCAGCGGTGATATCATTCTTGATGCTTTCGCAGGATCGGGCACAACAGGGCACGCTGTGCTGGAACAAAATATGAAGGACGCTGCCCAACGGAACTTTGTTCTGGTGGAAATGGATGCCGCAATAGCGTCAGACATCACCGCAAAGCGACTTCAAAAAGCTGTTAGTGGCTATAGCAAGGCAAGTCGAAACGGCGGGGTTACCCACATTTCCGGCCTTGGCGGAGGTTTCCGCTTCTGCACCCTGGGCGAGCCGCTGTTCGACGCGGATGGCAATGTCGGCCCGACCGTCACCTATCCGGACCTCGCTGCGCACGTCTTCTTCTGCGAGACGGGCTCGCCGATCCCGCGCCGCGCCGACGGTTCGTCGCCGCTGATCGGCACGTTCCAGGGCCGGGCTATCTATCTGCTGCATTCCGCGGAAGCGATCGGCGTCGCCAGCGCGAATGCCGGCAATGTGCTGACCGCATCGGTGCTGGACAGCCTGCCCCTGCCGGAACCCGGCATAGACGGTGCGCGCGTCGTCTATGCCGAAGGCTGCACGGTGCCCGACGACAGGCTTTCGCGGCTCGGCGTCACCTTCAAGCAGATTCCCTATCAGATCGAGGGGCTCTGACCATGGCGGACAAGCCCGCGCCACGAGAAGGGGAAATCCTGCTCTACACCGGCTCGGCGGGGGATATCCGCGTCGAGGTGCTGTTCGAGGAGGAGAGCTTCTGGCTGACGCAAAAGCGCATGGCCGAGCTTTTCGAAGTCACGGTGCCGACCATCAGCTATCACCTCAAGGAGGTGTTCGAGTCCGGCGAGCTGGAGCGAGATCGAACTGTTCGAAAATTTCTAACGGTTCAGAAGGAAGGATCGCGCGAGGTTGCGCGCGAGGTAGAGTTCTACAATCTGGACGCCATAATCGCCGTCGGCTACCGCGTCAACAGCCGGCAGGCGACGCAGTTCCGGATCTGGGCGACGTCGGTTCTGCGCGAATTCATCGTCAAGGGATTCGCCTTGGATGACGAGCGCCTGAAGCTGGCGAAGCGGTTCGGCAAAGACTATTTCGATGAGCTTCTCGAGCGCATTCGCGAGATACGGGCAAGCGAGCGCCGCTTTTATCTGAAGATAACCGACATCTACGAACAATGCAGCATCGACTACAACAGGGATGCCGAAGTTACACAGGCTTTTTTTAAAACTGTGCAAAACAAACTGCATTGGGCGATCACAGGCAAGACCGCAGCCGAAATCATCAAGGGGCGCGCCGATGCATCGAAGCCCAATATGGGCCTGCAGACGTGGAAGAATGCGCCGGACGGCAAAATCCTCAAATCCGACGTATCGGTTGCCAAGAACTACATGAACGAAAGCGAGATCAAGGCGTTGGAACGAGTCGTTTCAATGTATCTGGACTATGCCGAAAACCAGGCAGCGCGGCAGATCCCGATGAAAATGACGGATTGGGTCGCGAAGCTGGACGCATTCCTGACGTTCAATGAATACGACATTCTGAAGAACGCTGGAAAGGTCTCGCACGCAGTCGCCAAGGCCTTGGCCGAAAAGGAATACGAGATCTTTCGGATGGTGCAGGACCGCGCCTTTGAAAGCGATTTCGAGCGCGAGGCGACGCGCATGATCGCCAAGGCCCGCCGTGCCAAGGCGCCGAAGGGAGACAAGGAATGAACCTGCCCCTCTTCGCGCTGAAGGACTATCAGGTCCAGACGCTCGCCAGCCTGCGCCGCTTTCTGGAAAAGACGGTGGAGCTGAACGACGCGGACACGGCCTTCTACGCGGTCACCAAGCGACCCTTCACGCCGCCGCCGAACCTGCCAGGCCTGCCCTATGTCTGCCTGCGCATCCCCACGGGCGGCGGCAAGACCATTCTCGCGGCCCATTCCGTGGGCATCGCAGCCGACGGCTTTCTCCGCACCGATACACCGACGGTGCTGTGGCTCGTGCCGTCGCAGACGATCCGCGACCAGACGCTTGCGAGCCTGCAAGACCGCGCCCATCCCAACCGCCGCGCGCTCGCCGACCGTTTCGGCGAGAATGTCCGCATCATGGGCGTCACCGACGCGCTCTATGCCAAGCGCGCCGACTATGACGGCGGTGCGGTGGTGATCGTCGCGACCATTCAGGCCTTCCGCGTCGAAGAGACGGAGGGGCGCAAGGTCTACGAGCCGAATGGCGAACTCATGGACCACTTCGGCGGTGTCGCAGAGGCGTTGCGCGGCAGGCTCGAAACCGGGCCTTCGGGCGATCCGCTGCCGTCGCTGGCCAATGTGCTGCGCCTCCATCGCCCGATGGTGATCGTGGATGAGGCCCACAATGCGCGCACGAATCTGTCGTTCGATACACTCGCCCGTCTGAACCCATCGCTCATTGTCGAGTTCACCGCGACGCCGGTGACCCCGGAGGAGCACAATCCGACCAAGGGCGTCTATGCGTCGAACGTGCTGCACCACGTATCGGCCGCCGAGCTCAAGGCGGCGGACATGATCAAGCTGCCGGTAATCCTGCGGGGTCGTCCGGACCCGAAAGACACGATCGGCGACGCCATCGCGTGGCTCGACGAGCTCGTGTGCCTCGCCGGCGCGGAAGAGGCCGAAACCGGCGAGTTCGTGCGCCCCGTCATGCTCGTGCAGGCGGAGCCGAAGTCGAAGGACAAGCCGACGCTGCATGCGGAAGAGGTGAAAAAGCTCCTCATCGACGATTTCCGCGTCCCGGAGGACCACATAGCGCTGGCCACGGGCGATGCGCGGGAAATCGATGGCGTCGACCTGTTCGATCGGGATTGCAGCATCCGGTTCATCATCACGCAGCAAGCGCTCCGCGAAGGTTGGGATTGCTCCTTCGCCTATGTGCTGTGTTCGGTGGCGGAACAGAAGTCGCCCCGTGCCGTGGAACAGCTTTTGGGCCGCGTGCTTCGCTTGCCTCGCGCCAGGCGCAAGCGCCGGGAGGAATTGAACCGGGCCTATGCCTTCGCCACCACCACGAGCTTTCAGAACGCCGCGAACACGTTGCGCGACGGGCTCGTGAACAACGGTTTCGAACGCGTTGAGGCCCAAGCGCTGGTGCGTGCCACGCCGGAAGCAATCCGGGGCCTGGAAGAGGGCGGCGTAGCCTTTGTCTACGAAGAACCGATTCCGGAAGGAACGGACGCGGAGGCCTTCAAGGCCAATGTGGAAGGCGCGACGGGCGGGCGCGTCGAGGTCGATGTCGCCAGAGGCGTCATCCGGGCTCGCGGAGCGCTCACCGATTACGATCGTACCTCGATGCTGCTGGCGATGCCGACGACCGCGGCAACAGCAGTCGAAGCGCTCGTGCACAAGTCACGTGGCGCGCGGCTGAAACCGGCGGACGAGACCTGGAAGTCCCTCCGCTTCGCGGTGCCCCGCCTTGGCGTTCGCTCGGCCGGCGGGCTTCAGCTTTTTGATCGCGCACACTTCCTCGATACACCGTGGAAGCTGGAAGAGAGTGATCCGACGCCGATCCTCGATCATTTCGTGCAGCCCAAGCCGGCCGCCGACGAAGCCCGCGTCGACGTAGATGCGGGCGGGCAGGTCACGATCGCCTTCGTGACTGACCTGCACGAACAGCTCGCCCTTGCATTGCAAGAAAAGGGCTGGACCAAGAACGCGCTGGTCAATTGGCTGGACCGGCGATTGCCCGCGTCAGCGCGCCGCGACATCACCCGCGTATCGTCCACGCTGTTCATCTCCAAGGCGCTGGACGCGGTCGATGCCGAAATGGGCCTCGGCATCGACGGCTTCGCAAGGGCCAAGTTCCGTCTCGTCGAAGCGCTCGTGAAGGTGATCGCCAGGCACCGCGATATACGCGAAGCCACCGCTTTCGAGCGCGTCCTGATTCCGCAAAGCGGGCTCGAATTCGAGACGAGTTCGGACATCGAGCTCGTCTTCGATGAAAGCCGCTACGCCTACAACCAGCCGTACAAGGGTGGAACGGACTTCAAAAAGCACCTGTTCCGCGTTGTCGGCGACCTGGAAACGGGCGGCGAGGAATATGAATGCGCCGTCTATCTGGAGCGCTGCAAGGATGTGAAGGCGTGGATCCGCAACACCTCGCGCCAGCCGCATTCGTTCTGGCTGCAAACGTCGTCCGACAAGTTCTATCCAGATTTCGTCGCGCTGCTGAATGATGGTCGGGTGCTCGTCGTCGAATACAAGGGTGAGCATCTCGCCACCACGGACGAGTCCAAAGAGAAGCGGCTTGTCGGTGAGCTATGGGCGGATCGATCGAACGGCAAGTGCCTGTTCCTGATGATCGAGAACAAGGAGTTCAGCCGAATCGATCGGGCGATTCGAGGAGAAGGGACATGATTACGAGTCCTGCTCGGTGCCTGCCACAATCCGGAGACGACATTCGTGTCCAGCAGGACCATCAGGACAGATCAGCCGGCCGAGGCAGATCAGCCAGGCGCGGCGGCTCGAACTCGATGTCCTCCTGGCTTGGCATCGCCAACATCTCGACGATGCTGCGTTTGCTGCCGGTCAGCTCGCCGTAGTCTTCGATCGTCAGCAGCACATAGGCGGGCCGGCCGCGGTCGGTGATGAACACCGGACCACTGCCGGCGAGCGTCTTGGCCCGGCTGATGCCCTAGTTGAATTCGCGGCTGGAGAGGGTGGTGATCGTCATGCGGCGCCTCCGTCCGACGCAGAATACTACATTAGGCGGTGATCAACCTCGCCGCCACTGGATCGCCACGCCCCTGCGGGGCTCGCGATGACGAGGGGGAGGCCGCCGAGAACCGCCCCTCACCCCTCCAGCCACGTATCCGCCCAGGACGACGTCGCCCATCGCGGATTGGTCGCGATGTTGTGCAGCCGGCGGCTGGCGACGGTGATGAAGGTGAACTCCGCCGCCACGATCAGCGGCAGCTGGTCGGCGGCGCGCTGCTGGAACTGCTGGTACAGGTCGATGCGCTTGCCCCGGTCGAGCTCCACCGCCGCCCGGTCGATCAGGTCGTTCATCGCCGGGTCGTCATAGCCGTACTGGTTCGAGAACGGCACGCCGGCCGGCAGGCCGCCGCGGTAGAGGATGGTGGTCGAGATCGCCGGGTCGTTGCGGTAGACCGGCGAGCCGATCGCCAGGTCGAAGGCGTGGTCGGTGTAGACCGCCTTGGTGTGGCCGGCCGCGTCGTTGGTCACCAGCGTCGCGTCGATGCCCACCGCCTGCAGCGCCTGGCGCAGATAGTCGCCCATCTGGCGGGTCTGCTCGAACCATGGCGCCGGCAGCAGGCGCAGGGCGAAGCGGGTGGCGCCGTCCTTCCGGGGATAGCCGGCCTCGTCCAGCAGGGCCTCGGCCTTCTTCGGGTCGAACGGATATGTGGGGACATCCGGCGTATAGAAGGGCACGCCCGTCTTCGGCACCGGGCCGGTGGCCGCCGCCGCATAGCCCCGGAAGATGGTGCCGACCACATAGTCCCGGTCGATCGCATGGGCGATGGCGCGGCGCACGCGGACGTCCTGCAGCTCTTTCCGGCGGTGGTTGAGCTCGACCGTCAGCTGGTAGGTGATGCCCTCATAGCCCTTGCGCACCACCGCCAGCTCCGGCAGGCCCTTCAGCCGCTCCAGCTCCTCCAGCGGCACGGCGGAGAAGGCGGAGAGCTGGATCTCCCCCGCCTCATGCGCCGCCACGACGGCGCCGCGGTCCGGCAGCACGCGGTAGACGATGCGGTCGAGATACGGCAGGCCGCCCTGGCCCCAGTAGCTCGGGTTCCGCTCCAGCAGGTAGTATTCGCCCGGCTTGTGCTCGCCGAAGCGGAACGGGCCGGTGCCGACCAGCTGCTGGTTGTGCGGGTTGGTGTCGATGTCGACGCCCTCGTAGAGGTGCTTCGGCACCACGGCGGTGAGGGCGGGCAGCGCGTTCTCGACCAGCTGCAGCGGGATCGGCGTGGCGAAGCGGAGCACGGCGGTGCGGTCGTCCGGCGTGTCCACCCCTTCGAGGCCCTTGAACACCACCCGGCCGAGATTCTGCCGCTTGCTCCACAGCTCCGTCGCGGAGAAGGCGACGTCGGCCGAGGTGAAGGGCTTGCCGTCATGCCAGGTGACGCCGTCGCGCAGGGTGAAGGTGACGGACTTCCCGTCGGCGCTGCCCTGCCAGGCGGTGGCCAGGAGCGGGGTCAGCTTGCCGTCGGTGGCCATCTCGGCCAGCGGCTCGACCACCTTGCTGGCGACGTAGAAGACGCCGTTGGAGGCGACCAGCGCCGGGTTCAGGTTGCGCGGCTCGGTGTCCGCGGCGACGGTCAGGGTGCCGCCCTTCACCGGGGTCTGGGCCCAGGCGCCGCGGGGCCGTATCGCCGAGAGGACCGCGGTGGCGCCGACGCCGGACAGGAGGGCACGACGGGACAGCGGCAGGCGGGCGGGCATGGCGGACCTCGGGGGAAGAGTCGGTCCAGTCTAGCCGAGCGGCGGGGGGCGGCAAGGTGCAATCGGTTGAATACACACTAAATTCCGGGAAATTCTGCATCCGGCAGGCCTGGCGAGGATTGCGCCGGCCGCCGCCGCCATGCCACAACGGGGGCCACCCCACAGGCCGGCGGTCGAGGCGCTGCCTCCCGCCCGGGCCGGAACCAGGAGGACCAGCGATGACCCAGGACGCGATGGCGGCGCAGATGTCGGAGAAGCCGGGCTTCATCGCCGCGCTGGACCAGAGCGGCGGGTCGACCCCCGGCGCGCTGCGGCTGTACGGCATCCCGGACAGCGCCTATGGCGGCGACGACGAGATGTTCCGGCTGATGCATGAGATGCGGGTGCGGATCATGACCGCGCCGGCCTTCACCGGCGACAAGGTGATCGGCGCGATCCTGTTCGAGAAGACCATGGACGGGCAGGCCGAGGGCAAGCCGGTGCCGACCTTCCTGTGGCGGGAGCGCGGCGTGGTGCCGTTCCTGAAGGTCGACAAGGGGCTGCACCCCGAGGCCGGCGGCGTCAGCCTGATGAAGCCGATCCCGGGGCTGGATGCGCTGCTGGAGCGGGCCCGGGGGCTGGGCGTCTACGGCACCAAGGCGCGGTCGGTCGCCAACCTGGCGTCGCCGGGCGGCATCGCCGCGCTGGTGGCGCAGCAGTTTGAGCTGGGGGCGCAGATCTCCGCCCATGGGCTGATGCCGATCCTGGAGCCGGAGGTGCTGATCAAGAGCCCCGACAAGGCCGGGGCCGAGCGGATCCTGCGGGCCGAGATCCTGAAGGGGCTGGACAAGCTGCCGGCCGGGCAGCAGGTGATGCTGAAGCTGACCATCCCGGAGGAGCCGGGCTTCTATGCCGAGCTGATCGCGCATAAGGGCGTGGCCCGGGTGGTGGCCCTGTCCGGCGGCTACACCCGCGCCGACGCCTGCCGCCGCCTCGCCGCCAACCCCGGCATGATCGCCAGCTTCTCGCGCGCCCTGGTCGAGGAACTGAAGCGCGACATGAGCGACGCCGAGTTCAACGCGGCGTTGGGGAAGGCGGTGGACGAGATCTACGCGGCGTCTGTCGCGCAGGGCTGAGGCTGCGTGTTGCCTCTCCCGCTTCTTTTTTAGTCCCCCCTCCCCTTGCGGGAGGGGGGACTCAATAGGTTGCGGCGCCGCCCGTCACATGCCCAGAACAATTCGTGATCGCGGAATGCGGTCGGGGCTGGTGCCGGCGCGGCGCGCCCCTATAGTGCGCGCATGATCGCCCCGCCCGCCCCGATCCTGTCGCTGCCGGATGCCGAGCCGCTGGTGCTGGCGCCGGAGGGCGGCGTGCTGCTGACCGGCGACGGCGAGCTGATGACGCTGGACGCGGCGGCGCTGCGCCGGCGGATCGACGGGCCGCCGCTGCTGCTGTGCCATGCCAAGGCGGTCGGGCGGCGCTGCGGGCTGGAGGTGATGGGCGCCTTCGACCTGCTGGAGCTGTTCGCCTTCGCCCGGCCTGGCCTGTTCTCGGCGCCGACCCCGCGCGGCCTGGCCGCGGCGCTGGGCCTGCCGGTGCCGGCGAGCCTGGAGGACGCGGCGATCACCCTGCCCCGCCTGGCCGAGACGCTGCTGCGCGGCCTGTCCGTCCCGGCGGCCGACGAGCGCAGCGACCCGGCGGCGCTGGCCACCCGGATGGGCGAGGCCGGCTGGCCCTGGGCGCCCTTCGTGCTGCGGGCGCTGGGCCTCCGCGCGCCGGTCGAGGACCATTGCAAGCGCGGCGCCTACCAGATCTGGGCGCATCTGCCGGAATGGGAGGCCGAGCCGCCGAACCCGCCGCCGTCGCAGCACGGGGTCGAGCCGCGCGAGGCCCGCGCCCGGCTGGCGCAGATGCTGGGCGAGGGCGCCGAGCCGCGGCCGCAGCAGGGCGACTATGCCGGCGCCGTCAGCGCCGCCTTCGCCCCGCGGCCGGCGCCGGACGACCCGACCGTGGTGCTGGCCCAGGCCGGCACCGGCACCGGCAAGACCCTCGGCTACCTCGCCCCCGCAACGGTCTGGGCGCAGAAGAACGGCGCGCCGGTCTGGGTGTCGACCTACACCCGCAACCTGCAGCACCAGATCGACGGCGAGATGGACCGGCTGTTCCCGGACCCGGTGCTCAAGGCCCGCCAGGTGGTGCTGCGCAAGGGGCGCGAGAACTATCTATGCCTGCTGAACTATGAGGATGCGGTGCGCGGCCTGGCGCTGAACCCGCGCGACGCGGTGCCCTTGGGCCTGATGGCGCGCTGGGCCGCGGCGACGCGCGACGGCGACCTGACCGGCGGCGACTTCCCCGGCTGGCTGGCCGACATCATCGGCCGGCCGAACAGCGTCGCCCTGGCCGACCGGCGCGGCGAATGCATCCATTCCGGCTGCCCGCATTACAGCCGCTGCTTCATCGAGCGCGGCATCCGCCGGGCGCGCAAGGCGCAGATCGTCATCGCCAACCATGCGCTGGTGATGATCCAGGCGGCGCTGGGCGCGGTGGACGACCGCGACGCGCCCAGCCGCTTCGTCTTCGACGAGGGGCACCATCTGTTCGAGGCCGCGGATTCCGCCTTCGCCGGGCACCTGACCGGTCTCGAAGCCACCGACCTGCGCCGCTGGCTGCTGGGCCATGAGGAGGGCGGGCGCCGGGCCAGCCGCGGCCGCGGGCTGAAGCGCCGGGTCGAGGATTTGCTGCCGGGCGAGGAGGCGCTGGCGACGGTCGACGACATCGAGCGCGCCGCCCGCGCCCTGCCCGGGCCGGGCTGGGGCCGGCGCATCCATGGCGACGACCCGCGTGGCCCGGCCGAGCGCTTCCTGGCGCTGACCCGCACTCAGGTCTATGCCCGGGCCCAGGGCGCCGACGGACCCTACAGCCTGGAATGCGACACCACCGACCCGGTGGAGGGGCTGGTCGACGCCGCCCTGGCGCTGGACGCCGCCCTGGCCGAACTGCAGGCGCCGCTGCAGGCGCTGGCCAAGGCGTTCCGCGACCGGCTCGACGAGGAGGCCGGGTCGCTGGACCCGAACCAGCGCCAGCGTCTGGACGCCGCCGCCCGGTCGCTGGACCGGCGCGCGAAGATGGAGATCGGCGGCTGGCGCGGCATGCTGAAATCCCTGAGCGAGCCGACGCCGCCCTGGCTGGTCGACTGGTTCGGGATCGAGCGGGTGGAGGGGCGCGAGCTCGATTTCGGCTTCTACCGCCATTACGTCGACCCGACCCGGCCCTTCGTCGACGCGCTGGTGCGGCAGGCGCATGGCGTCGTCGTCACCTCGGCCACCCTGACCGACGGCGCCGGCGACGACCCCGACGACTGGCGGGCGGCGGAGGACCGCACCGGCGCCGGCCATCTGCCGCGGCCGGCGATCCGCGCCCAGGTGGCCTCGCCCTTCGACTATCCGGCGCTGACCCGGGTGCTGATCGTGCGCGACGTGCGCAAGGACGACCTGGAGCAGGTCGGCGCCGCGTATCGCGAGCTGTTCCTGGCGGCGGGCGGGGGCGCGCTGGGCCTGTTCACCGCCGTGACCCGGCTGCGCGCGGTGCACCACGCCATCGCCCCGGCGCTGCAGGCGGCGGGGCTGCCGCTCTACGCCCAGCATCTCGACGGCATGGATGTCGGCACGCTGGTCGACATCTTCCGCGGCGAGACCGACGCCTGCCTGCTGGGCACCGATGCGGTGCGCGACGGCGTCGACGTGCCGGGCCGGGCGCTGCGGCTGATGGTGTTCGACCGGGTGCCCTGGCCGCGCCCCGACATCCTGTCGCGCGCCCGCGGCGGCCATTTCGGCAAGCAGCGCTGGACCGACATGCAGACCCGGTTCCGGCTGAAGCAGGCCTTCGGCCGGCTGGTGCGAAGGGCCGACGACCGCGGCGTCTTCGTGCTGCTGGACCCGATGATGCCGACCCGCCTGTGCACCGCCTTCCCGCCCGGCGTCGAGGTCCAGCGCATCGGCCTGGCCGAGGCCGTGGCGATCACGAAGGAATTCCTGGCGCCCGGCGCCGAAGCGTAGGACCATCAGCACACCAGTCCAGATCCCCTGCACGTCGTGCCCGGTTCCCCTCAAGCGCGGAGGCGACATCGTGCCTATCAGCGATCTGTTTGCGGATGGCAAGAAGCCGAACATCCTGATCCTGATCACCGACCAGGAGCGCGCCCTGTCGGAATGGCCGGAAAGCTACCGCGCCACCCTGGCCGGCAAGCTCAAGGCGATGCAGGCGCTGGCGGCCAACGGCCTGAGCTTCGAGCACGCCTATACCGGCGCCTGCATGTGCGCGCCGAGCCGCGCCACCTTCCTGACCAGCCAGTATCCGATCGTCACCGGCTGCACCACGACCGGCAGCTCGACCCTGCCGCTGCCGGACATCCGGCCGAACCTCGCCACCGTGCTGGGGCAGGCCGGGTATGGCTGCTACTGGATCGGCAAATGGCACCTTCTCGGCCATAACGAGGCCGGCGCCACCGACGGCACGCTGTCGCAATGGGGTTTCCAGCCCTACAGCGTCGCCGGCGCCGACATCACCTGGGACCCGCCGGATGCGGGGCTGAACCTGTCGACCACGACGCTCGGCGGCGGCACGCAGGGGCCGACGACCCAGAACCAGAACGACCAGCGCTATGTCGGAAACGCCCAGGCCTTCCTGGCGAACCCGCCGGACGAGCCCTGGTGCCTGGTGGTCTCGCTGGTGAACCCGCATGACGTGCACCTGGCCTACATGGCCCAGGACGGCACCTTCTACGACACCGCCGAATACCAGTCGCTGGACGTGCCGCTGCCCGACGACATCGACGAGAGCCCGGCCGCGATGCCGCGCGGCCAGAGCTATTACTCCTGGGATTCGCAGGCCGCGAAGGCGGCGACGCCGCAGGACCTGGCGAACTTCTATGCCTATCTGATGCAGTATGTGGACGGCCAGATCGGCACGATCCTGGCGGGGATGGGCCAGGACCAGCTTCAGGGCACGCTGATCATCCGCTTCGCCGATCATGGCGAGATGGCGCTGTCGCACGGGCTGGTCGAGAAGTTCGTCAACGCCTACGGCCAGTGCACCCATGTGCCGCTGGTGTTCTCGAACCCGGTCGCCTGGCCCGGGCCGCAGACCACCGGGGCGCTGGCCAGCACGGTCGACCTGGCGCCCACGCTGGCCAGCCTGCTCGGCGTGGCCGGCGACTTCACCGGCCGCTTCGTCGGCCATGATCTGAGCCGCGTGCTGGACGACCCTTCGGCGCCCGGCCAGGACCATGTCCACTTCACCTATGACGACCTGAACGACGGGACCAGCCCCAGCGTGATCCGGACGATCCGGTCGAAGGACTGGGTCTATTCGGTCTATCTGCAGTCGGTGACCAGCGCCGACAGCGGCTATTCCGACGCGGATTGGGAGATGTACGACCTGGCGGCCGATCCCGGCGAACGGCGCAACATCGCCGGCCAGGGACACCCGCAGCAGACCGTGCTGGACAACGCGCTGCAGGCGCTGATGACGGCGGCGGGCACGGCCCCGGCCTGGTACCCTGCGCACTGGCCGCCCCGGGCGACATCCGCCAGCCGCGGCGGGCCGCCGGGCTCAAAGGCCGCCGGGCCTGTCGCCATCGGCCGGGTTCCCGGCATCACCGCGGCCCGGGCCCGGGACCTGAGCTATGTCGGGGTGCCGGACGCCGAGACTCTGCTGGCCCGCACCGCGACCGCGGAAGGCCGCCGGGCCCTGGCCGGGCTGGTGCCGGCGGCGGAGCCGGAGCTCGACGACTGGATCGCCGCGGCGCGGAGCCTGGTGCCAGGGTGAGTTCATGCAGCGCAGGTTGGGTTGGCGGCACGCGAACCCGACGGCATGGGCTGTTAAGCTTCGCTCAACCCAACCTATGATTCCGTGCTTCCGACGACCTCCGCCACCGCCTGCCCCAGCAGCGCCAGGTCCTGCGGGCGGGACAGGCGGTGGTCGCCGTCCTTGACCAGGGTCAGGCGGACATCGGGGCCGGACAGGGCCTCGGCCAGGCGCAGGCTCTGGCGCCAGGGCACGTCGGGGTCGGCCATGCCGTGCAGCAGGCGCACCGGGCCGGCGAAGGGCACCGGGCCGCGCAGCAGGAGATGCGAGCGCGCCTCCTGGATCAGCCGCCAGGTAATGCGGTAGGGGCCGTCGCCATAGGCCGAGGGGCGGTCGATGAAGCCGTCGCGGCGCATCCGGGCCCGCCCCATCTCGCCCAGGGCCGGCAGCATCAGATCCTCGGTGAAGTCCAGCGCGGCGGCGATCCCGACAAGCCCCGCCACCCGGCCTGGCCGGGCGAGCGCGGCGCAGACAGCAACCCAGGCGCCCATCGACGAGCCGACCAGGATCTGCGGCCCCTCGGTCAGCCGGTCCAGCACCAGCAGCGCGTCGGCGATCCAGTCGCCGAGCGTGAGGTCGGTGAACGCGCCGCCCGAGACGCCGTGGCCGCGATAGTCGAAGCGCAGAAAATCGAGGCCGCGGTCGGCGGCGAAACCGTCGAGGAAGCCCGCCTTCTCTCCCGCCATCGAGGAGCGGAAGCCGCCGCAGAACACCAGGCCGGGCCGGTCGTCGCCCGTGCCGGCACGGCGGCGCCAGGCGACCGGCGTGCCGTCGGCCGCCGGGATGGTTCCGGTTTCCTCGGTCATGGCGTCGCCAGCAGGTCGCGGTAGAGGGCGACGTATTCGACCGCCGCGCGGTCCCAGCTGAAATCCTGGGCCATGGCGCGGCGCTGCAGCTGCGCCCACAGCGCCCGGTCGCGCCACAGGCCGCAGACCCAGCTGATGGTGCCGGCCAGGGCCGGGGCGGTCGGGTCGTCGAAGCTGAAGCCGGTGGCGCGGTCCTCGACGATGGCGTCGTGGCTGGCATTGACCACGGTGTCGGCCAGCCCGCCGGTGCGGCGCACCAGCGGCAAGGTGCCGTAGCGCAGCGCGTACATCTGGGTCAGGCCGCAGGGCTCGGTGCGCGACGGCACCAGCAGCACGTCGGCGCCGGCCTGCAGCAGATGCGACAGCGCCTCGTCATAGCCGATGCGGACGGCGATCCGGTCGGGATGCACGGCCGCGGCGGACTGGAAGCCGGCCTCGAGCTCGGCGTCGCCGGAGCCGAGCAGCACCAGCCTTCCGCCGCCCGCGATCAGCGCCGGGACGGCGTCGAGCAGCAGGTCGCAACCCTTCTGCCCCGTCAGCCGGCTGACCATGGCGAAGAGCGGCGACCCGTCGTCGTCCGGCAGGCCGAACTCGCGCAGCAGCGCCGCCTTCGACAGCGCCTTGCCGGACAGGTCGTCCGGCCCGTAGGACGCCGGCAGGTGCGGGTCGGTTGCCGGATCCCAGACGCCGTAATCGGCGCCGTTGACGATGCCGACCAGGTCGGACGCGCGGGCGGCCAGCAGGCCGGACAGGGCGTAGCCGTATTCCGGCGTCTGGATCTCCTGCGCATAGGTTCGGCTGACCGTGGTGATGCGGTCGGCGTAGTGGAGCCCGGCCTTGAGGAAGCCGACGCCGCCGAAATACTCCAGCCCGTCGATCGACAGGCTGCCAGGCGGCAGGCCGAGCTCCGCCGCCGTCGCGGCCGGGAACCAGCCGGGGAAGCCGATATTGTGGATGGTCGTCACGGTGCGTGGGCGCGCGCCGCCGGCCCAGAGCGAGAGATAGGCCGGGGCGAGGCCGGCCTGCCAGTCATGGCCGTGCACGATGTCGGGCCGCCAGAGCGGATCGGCGCCGAGGCCGAGTCGGGCCGCGGCCCAGCCGAGCGCGGCGAAGCGGCGGTGGTTGTCCGGCCAGTCCTGCCGGTCGGGGCCGAGATAGGGGTTGCCGGGCCGGGCGAACAGGCCGGGGCAGTCGAGCACATAGGCCGGGACGGCAATGCCGTCGAGCTGGGCCAGCATCAGCTGCGCCGGGCCGCCACCGAACAGGGCCGCATCCTCCAGCACCACCTCCGGCCGGCGCATCGCCTGCAGCACCGCGGGATAGGCCGGGACCAGGATTCGGGCGGCGACCCCGGCCGCCGCCAGCGCCGGCGGCAGCGCCCCGGCGACATCGGCCAGGCCGCCGGTCTTGACCAGCGGATAGATCTCCGACACCGCATGCAGGACGTTCATCGGAACGAGACTCCCGGACGCGCCGACGACGCGCCGCCAAACTCAACGAGTCCCCCCTCCCCTCGCGGGAGGGGGCTAGGGGGAGGGGGTTGTCTCCACCGGAGCCGGTCTGCATGCCGGACAGGCGATATGCCCGTTCGCGCGCGGACGCGCGCAGCCCCCTCCCCCTGCCCCCCCCCCCCCCCCGGGGGGGGGGGGGGAAAGGGGGGGGGGGGGGGGGGGGGGGGGGCCCCC
>NZ_JASATH010000160.1:0-19536 GCF_038440215.1 Inquilinus sp. OTU3971
TCTGCGCGCGTCCGCGCGCGAATGGGCAAAGGCCCTGACCTGCCGGACAGGCAGATTTGCTGGGATCCAGGCCGAATCGAGCGGAGAGAACCCCCTCCCCCCACCCCCTCCCGCAAGGGGGGCTCATTTTGCTTTCGTCATGAGCGTCCCGGACGATCCCGGGGGGAATTCTGAAAAGGTCTCGCAAGCGGGAGAGGCAACACCTCACCGCCTTGCTGCGATCAGCCTGACCTGGCCTGGCCTAAACTCATCCACTCTAAAAGGTCAGCACCCAGGGCTCGGCCATCCCTGCCTCGACCCAGCGCCGCATCGCCGGCAGGTCCAGCACAGCGTCGGCATAGACCCGGCAGGCGGGGTCGAGCGGCACCTGGTAGCGGTCGAGGCGGATGACGACCGGCGCATACATGCAGTCGGCCGCGCCGAAGGCGCCGAACAGGAACGGGCCCTCGGCGCCGGCCGCCTCGCGGCATTGCCGCCAGATCGCCGTGACGCGGGCGATATCGGCCTCGGCCGCAGCGCTGCGGGCTTGGCCGGGGGCCGGCGGCGCCAGGTCCATCGGCAGCTCGTTGCGCAGGGCGTGGAAGCCGCTGTGCATCTCCGCCGCGATCGACCGCGCCAGGGCCCGGCGCGCCGGGTCGCGCGGCCACAGGGCGAGATCCGGGAAGCGCTCGGCCAGATATTCGAGGACCGCCAGGCTGTCCCAGACCGTCGTCCCGCCGTCGATCAGGGTCGGCACCTTGCCGCTCGGCGAATGGCGCAGGATCGCCTCCTTCGACCCGTCGCGGTAGAGCGGGATCAGGATCTCCTCGAAGGCGATGCCGTGATGCGCCAGGGCCAGCCAGGGCCGCAGCGACCAGGAGGAGTAGCGTTTGTTGCCGATGATGAGGCGCATGGCGGTCCGGTCCGGCTGAGGGGGTTGGCAAGGGAAACGGGCTGGAGCATGGTGTGCCGCCCCGAGTTTCCGAACGCAAGAAGGCCTGCGCCGTGCTGCCGAATCTGGTCGATGCCGCCGAGGGAGAGACCGTCTCTCTGATCCCGCTCAGCAAGGCTGCGCTCGAAGGCTGGCGCGCCGCCGCGACGCCGGCGCAGCGGGCCTGGGCCGAGGCCAACGGCTTCGCCGCGGAATCCGGCCGCACCCTGGCGCTGCCGGGTGAGGGCGGGCGGGTCGATGCGATCCTGGTCGGGATCGACTCCGCCTCCGACCCCTGGGCCTTCGCCGGGCTGCCGACCGGGCTGCCGGTCGGGACCTACACGCTGGATGATTCGGCCGAGCCGGCGACCGCCACCGCCGCTGCTTTCGGCTGGGCGCTCGGCGGCTACCACTACGGCCGCTACAAGGGGCCGGAGCGGGTGTCGGCCAAGCTGGTCTGGCCGCAGGCGGCCGACCGTGCCGCGGTCGAGCGCGCGGCCAGCGCCACCATGCTGGTGCGCGACCTGGTCAACACCCCGGCCAACGACCTCGGCCCGGCCGAGCTGGCCGCGGCGGCCGAGGCGCTGGCGAAGGAGTTCGGCGCCCGCTTCAGCGTCATCACCGGCGACGAGCTGCTGAGCCGCAACTATCCGCTGATCCATGCCGTCGGCCGCGCCTCCAGCCGGGCGCCGCGGCTGATCGACATCGAATGGGGCGACCCGTCGGCGCCGAAGGTGACGCTGGTCGGCAAGGGGGTCGTCTTCGATTCGGGCGGCCTCGACCTCAAGGATTCCGGCAACATGCTGCTGATGAAGAAGGACATGGGCGGTGCCGCCCATGCCCTCGGCGTCGCCCGCATGGTGATGATGGCGCAGCTGCCGGTGCGGCTGCGCGTGCTGGTGCCGGCGGTCGAGAACGCGGTGTCCGGCGACGCCTTCCGGCCGATGGACGTCTATCGCAGCCGCAAGGGGCTGACGGTCGAGATCGGCAACACCGACGCCGAGGGACGGCTGGTGCTGTGCGATGCGCTGGAGGAGGCGTCGTCCGAGAAGCCGGAGATCATCGTCGACTTCGCCACTTTGACCGGCGCCGCCCGGGTCGCGCTCGGCACCGACGTGCCGGCGATGTTCTCGAATGACGACGCCACCGCCGATGCGCTGGCCGCGGCGTCGCGCCGGGTCGAGGACCCGCTGTGGCGCCTGCCGCTGTGGCAGCCCTACAACCGGCTGCTGAAATCCGGCATTGCCGACATCAACAACGCACCCGACACGCGCTTCGGCGGGGCCATCACCGCGGCCCTGTTCCTCGAGCGTTTCGTGGCCCCGGGCGTGCCCTGGGTGCATATCGACCTCTATGCCTGGAGCGGCAGCGACCGCCCGGGCCGGCCGAAGGGCGGCGAGGCGATGACGATGCGGGCCGTCTACGCCCTGCTGGAGGAGCGGTTTGGAGGCCGGCGCTGATTCGATCGACCGTATCGCCGTCGCCGGGGACGAGTGCGGCATGACCGTCGCCCTGACCTCGCTTCAGGCGCTGGAGCTGTGGCGCCATGCCCTGACCGCGGCGGTCCGGCGCGAGGCGCCCGACCTGTCGTCGCGGCAGATCGCGCTCCTGCTCACCATCTACCTGACCCCGGCGCCGCACACCGTGCGCGGCCTGTCCTCGACCCTGCAGATCTCCAAGCCGGCGGTGACCCGCGCGCTCGACCGGCTGGGTGAACTCGGCCTGACCCGCCGCACCGTCGACGCGGCCGACCGGCGCAACGTGCTGATCGAGCGGACCGAGGCCGGCCAGGCCTATCTCGACGGCTTCGCCGATCTGGTGCGCCAGGCGGCCAGCATGATCGGGGCCGCAGCGTGACCGAGCCGGACCGCAACCTGGTGCCCTGGCGGCCGGACCTCGCGGCCGAGAGCCTGCGCGGCTTCCATGCGGCGAAGCGCTACGCCGCCGGCACGCTGCACCAGGCCATCCGCGGCATCGTGCCGATGCGCGCGGCGCCCGATGCGTCGCGCGGCCAGGCGACCGAGATGCTGCATGGCGAGACCATCACGGTCTATGAGGTCAGGGACGGCTGGGCCTGGGGCCAGCTCACGGTGGACGGCTATGTCGGCTATGTCGAGGCGGCGGGCCTGTCCGACCGGATCGCCGCGCCGACCCACCGGGTCCTGGCCTTCCGCGCCTTCCTCTATCCGGTGCCGGACTTCAAGCGCCCGCCGGTCCGCGCGCTGAGCTTCCGCAGCCCGGTCGAGGTGGTGGAAAGGGAGGAGGGCTATGCCCGGATCCGTGAGGCCGGCGAGCCCGGCGGCTGGCTGCCGGAGGTGGCGCTGGGGCCGCTCGACGCGGTCGAGCCGGACGTGGTGGCGACGGCGCAGCGCTTCCTCGGCGTGCCCTATCTCTGGGGCGGCCGCTCCAGCCTCGGCATCGACTGCTCCGGCCTGGCCCAGCTCGCCTGTGCCGCGGCCGGTTATGCGATCGAGCGCGACACCTACCGCCAAGTACAGACTGCCGCGACGCTTGTGGGGACGGATGACAGCGTCGGGCTGCGGCGCGGCGACCTGGTCTATTTCCCAGGCCATGTCGGCCTGATGGTTGACGGCGAGACCCTGATCCACGCCAATGTGCGGGCGGCCTGCGTCTCCTTCGACCCGGTGCGCGAGGTCGCGGCCCGCGTGGCGGCGGACGAAGGCAAGGGCATCGTCGCGGTGCGGCGGTTCGGGCGGTAGGTCCGCCATCTGCGGCTTCTCAAAGCCAAAACCCCGTTTCGTCATCCCCGCGAAAGCGGGGATCTCGTCACGTCTCAACCGGATAGAGATTCCCGCTTTCGCGGGAATGACGGCGGAGGGGAGGGTTGGGCTTAAAGGAAATCCGAAGCTCTTTGCCCTCTATTCCGCTCGCTTGCCGGCCCGCTTCACCAACGCGGCGCGCTCCCGGCGCCACTTCGCCGAGACCTCCTCCTGCGGGATGCGCTTCACGCTCGGATCATCGGCCTCGCGCATGCCCTGCTCGACCTCGGCGCGAAACCAGGCGTCGTGGTCCCGTGCGGTGTGTGGCCGCTGACCTGGTCCGAGGATGCGCATGACGCACCCTAATACCCCCGCGACCGGTCGACCACGTCCTGCATCGGCTCGCCGCGCTCGAAGCGGGCGATCTGCTCGGCCAGGCGCAGCGTCGCATATTTGGCGTTGTTGTTGGCGGCGATATGCGGGGTCAGCACCACCTTCGGATGGGTCCAGAACGGGTGGTCGGACGGCAGCGGCTCGGTCCGGAACACGTCCAGCACCGCGCCGGCGAGATGGCCGGCATCGAGCGCGGCCACCAGGTCGGCATCGACCAGGTGATGGCCGCGCCCGGCATTGATCACCCAGGCGCCGCGCGGCAGGGCGGCGAACAGCCGTCGGTCGAGGATGTTCTCGGTCTCCACCGTCAGCGGCAACAGGCAGACCAGGATCTCGGATTGCGCCAGGAAGGCGTCGAGCTGCGCCGCGCCGGCGAAGCCTTCGACGCCCTCGACCGCCTTGGGCGTGCGGCTCCAGCCCACCACCCGGAAGTTCAGCGCCGTCAGCGCCCGCGCCGTGGCGCCGCCCAGCGTGCCGAGGCCGAGGATGCCGATTGTGACGTCGCGCGCCAGCCTCTGGTCGTGCTGCTGCCACACCCCCGCCGCCTGCTGGGCGCGGTAGGTCCGGGCCTGGCGGTGGATGGCCAGCACCTGCTCGGCCACGAACTCGACCATGCCCTCGGTCAGGCTGAGATCGACCATGCGCACCAGCGGCACGTCGGCCGGCAGGGTCGGGTCGCGCAGCATGGCGTCGATGCCGGCACCGAGCGAATAGATCACCTTGAGGTTGGGCAGCCCCGCCAGCATCCCGGCCGGCGGCTTCCAGACGATGGCGTAGTCGATCTCGGCCGGGCCGCCGATCTCGGGCCAGACCCGCACCTCCAGCGCCGGCATCGCCGCGCGCAGCGCCGGCAGCCACTGGGCGGGGTCGTCGGTGGCCGAAGCGAAGACGGCAACGGGCATCTGGCAATTCTCCGGGATCAGCATTCAGATCAACCGTACGAGATCCCGACCCGCCATTGCGAGCCTCGAAGGAGGCGCCGGCGTTCCCATACATACAGGCTCTGGATCGCTGCAGCTCATCGTTATAAGACACGATTATATGTTAAAATAAAAATCTAATCACAAGATTTATGTAGTACTAAAGAATTCATCTCCGCTGATGACAAGCAGCCGGGGAAGTCCTATCTCCTGCCGGAGGTCATTGTTGCCGGGCGCAGCTCCCCGCCGCCCGGCCCGGCAAAGGGGAAGAGGTCATGCCCGACACCGCCCTGGCGCGGAAGGCCGAAATTGCCGGCCCGATCGCGTTCGACCGGAACGCCGAGGTCTTCGCGCTGATGCGCGATTCCGCCACCGTCTTGGCGCGGCAGGAGCCGATCCTGGCGCCGGTCGTCGAACGCATCGTGCTCGGCGCCACCGATTTCAGCGACGCGCTCGCGCGCCTGCTGGCGACCAAGCTGGAATGCGACACCGCCTGCCATGACCGGCTGCTGGCGCTGGCGACCGAGGCGATGCGCGTCGATCCGACGATCGCCGGCCACGCCGCGCTCGACCTCGACGCCATCAAGGACCGCGACCCGGCGGCGCGCAACCACCTGACGCCGTTCCTGTTCTTCAAGGGCTTCCACGCGCTGCAATGGTACCGGGTCGGCCACTGGCTGCTCGGCCAGGGGCGCCATGCCCTCGCCAGCTTCCTGCAGAGCCGGGTGTCGGAGAGCCTCGCGGTCGACATCCATCCCGCCGCCCGGATCGGCTGGGGGCTGCTGATCGACCACGGCACCGGCGTCGTCATCGGCGAGACCGCGGTGGTCGGCAACGACGTCTCGATCCTGCACGGCGTCACCCTCGGCGGCACCGGCAAGGAAAGCGGCGACCGCCATCCGAAGGTGCGTGACGGCGTGCTGATCGGTGCCGGTGCCAAGATCCTCGGCAACATCGAGATCGGCGAAGGCGCCAAGATCGGTGCCGGCAGCGTGGTGCTGACCGCCGTGCCGCCGCACCGGACCGCGGTGGGCGTCCCCGCCCGCATCATCGGCTCGTGTTCGGAACCGCTGCCCGCCCTCACCATGGATCACTCGATCCCGGTGCCGCCCGGCATCGACTTCGTCATCTGACGACATCGGGTTAGGCTCTCCTCCCTCCGCGCTGCGGAGAGGGGGAGGGCCGCCATGACCAACAGCTTCGATCTCGACGCCTATCTGCGCCGCATCGGCCATGACCGGCCGGTGGCGCCGGATCTGGCGACGCTGCAGGCGCTGGTGTTCCGCCACGCCTGCACCATCCCGTTCGAGAATCTCGACCCGTTCCTGGGCCGGCCGCCATTGCTCGACCCCGCTTCGCTGCAGCGCAAGCTGGTGCAGGGCGGCCGCGGCGGCTACTGCTTCGAGCAGAACCTGCTGCTGCGCCAGGCGCTGCTGGCGATCGGCTTCCGCGTGACCGCCTATACCGCGCGGGTGCTGTGGGGCCAGCCTGAGGATCACGTCAGCCCGCGCAGCCACATGCTGCTGCGGGTCGATCTCGCCGACGGCCCGCGGATCGTCGATGTCGGCTTCGGCGGTCAGACCCTGACCGGCGTGCTGCACCTCGAGCCCGGCATCGAGCAGCCGACCCCGCACGAGCCGTTCCGGCTGCTGCCGGTCGACCGCGACCTGAAGCTGCAGGCCAAGGCGGGGGAGGAGTGGCGGTCGCTGTACCGCTTCGACCTGCAGGAGCAGTGGCCGGTCGATTACGAGGCGTCCAACTGGTATCTCGCCACCCATCCCGGCTCGCATTTCGTCACCGGCCTGATCGCCGCCCGGCCGCAGCCCGGCAGCCGCCACGCCCTGCGCAATGCGGACTACGCCATACACCGGCTGGACGGCGGCACCGAGCGGCGAACGCTCGCCGACGCCGCGGAGGTGAGATCCGTGCTGGCCGGCGTGTTCGGCCTGACCCTGCCTGAGGGGCTCGACCAGGCCCTGGCGCGGCTGTCGGTTACGCCCCGGTGACCCAGTCGAACAGCAGCTTGACGTTCAGTACGATGATCACCGCCGAGACCAGCCAGGCCGTCCATTTCAGCCAGGCCGGGTTGGCGAAGGCGCCCATCTTGGCGCGGTCGCTGGTGAAGGCGACCAGCGGCACCACGGCGAAGGGCAGCTGCAGGCTCAGCACCACCTGGCTCAGCACCAGCAGATGGGCGGTGCCGCTCTCGCCATACATCGCGGTGACGATCACCGTCGGCACGATGGCGATGCCGCGGGTGATCAGCCGCCGCAGCCAGGGCCTCAGCCGGATCGAGAGGAAGCCCTCCATCACGATCTGCCCGGCCAGGGTGGCCGTGAGGGTCGAGTTCTGGCCGGAGGCCAGCAGCGCCACTGCGAACAGAGTGCTGGCGATGCCGACGCCCAGAACCGGCGCCAGCAGCTGGTAGGCGTCCTGGATCTCGGCCACCTCGGTCCGGCCGGTGGTGTGGAAGGCGGCGGCGGCCAGGATCAGGATCGCGGCGTTGATGAACAGGGCGAACATCAGCGCCACGGTCGAATCGATGGTGGCGTAGCGGATCGCCTCGCGTTTGCCGGTCTCGGTGCGGTCATAGGCCCGGGTCTGCACGATCGATGAGTGCAGATACAGGTTATGCGGCATCACCGTCGCCCCGATGATGCCGATGGCGATGTACAGCATCTCCGGGTTGGTGACGATCTCGGGCGAGGGCAGGAAGCCGCGGGCGATCTCGGCGATCGCCGGCTGGGCCAGGATCAGCTCGACCAGGAAGCAGCCGGCGATGATCAGCATCAGGCCGATGATGAAGGCCTCGAGATGCCGGAAACCGCGGTTCTGCAGGTACAGCACCACCATGACATCGAGCGCGGTCAGCACCACGCCCCACAGCAGCGGGATGCCGAACAAGAGCTGCAGCGCGATCGCGGTGCCGATCACCTCGGCCAGGTCGCAGGCGACGATCGCCACCTCGCACAGGAACCACAGCGCCAGGGCGACCGGCCGCGGATAATGGTCGCGGCAGGCCTGGGCCAGGTCGCGCCCGGTGACGATGCCCAGCTTGGCGGACAGCGCCTGCAGCAGGATCGCCATCACGTTCGACAGCAGGATGACGGAGAGCAGCGTGTAGCCGAAGGCCGAGCCGCCGGCCAGGTCGGTCGCCCAGTTGCCCGGGTCCATGTAGCCGACGGCGACGATGTAGCCCGGGCCGACGAAGGCGAACAGCTTGCGCAGCCAGCCGACGCCCTTCGGCACCGCAATGGTTCGATGCACCTCGGGCAGGCTCGGGGCCGTGGGCTCGGTGCGCCAGCCGGAGCCGGCGGCGCTGCCCTGCTGGGCGATCTCCTGGATGGCGATGTCGCTTCTCATCATGCGCGCTCGTTCCTCTCCGCTGCCGTGCAGCGGCCGGATCGTTGTTCGATCGATTTCCCCTTCTCCTGTACAATGTAGCCATGGCTACATTCTTGGCAAGCGTCATCACCTTGTCATTTTCCGATCTGCCGGTATGATGCGCCGCAACCGCGCCGGCCCCAGGGACCGCAAGCACCACGACCGCAAGCACCGCGGTCCCGATTCAGCAATGGCGCCGGAACGTTTCCGGCTCCGAGGACAGACGAGATGACGGAACAGGATCGCCCGACCGACACCGGGCTCCAGGCCGCGGGGTTCAGCCGGGTGCGCCAGGCCCGGCAGACCGAGACGGCGGAAGACTATGTCGAGATGATCGCCGAGCTGATCGACAGCCAGGGCGAGGCGCGGATCGTCGAGCTGGCGGAGCGATTCGGCGTGGCCCATGCCACGGTGAACAAGACCATCGCCCGGCTGCAGCGCGAGGGGCTGGTCAGCGCGCGGCCCTACCGCTCGATCTTCCTGACCGATGCCGGGCGGGAGATGGCCGATTCCTGCCGCCGGCGCCACCGCATCGTGGTCGAGTTCCTGAAGTCGATCGGAGTCAGCGACGAGGTGGCGGAGATCGATGCCGAGGGCATCGAGCACCATGTCAGCGCCGAGACCTTGGCCGCCTTCGAGCGCCTGGTGACGATGAAGGCCTGAGCAGGGCTGCACCGTCGGTCCCCGATCGCGCCCACCCGCGCCGCGGCATCATCGCCGCGGTCAGGGCTCCGGCACGGTCGCTGACAGGACGGTTCCGGCAGCCGCGGCTTTCACCGCATCGATGAACGCGCGCAGGGCGGGAGCCATCTGGCGCTGCTGCGGATAGCACAGGAACAGCCCGGGGAACGTCGCGGACCAGCGTTCCAGCATCGGCACCAGCCGGCCCGCGGCAATGTCGTCGGCCACGGTCTGCTCGACCGGAAAGGCGATGCCGATTCCCTGCAGGGCCGCGCGCCGTGCCATCTCCTTGTCGTTGACGATCAGGGGGCCGTCGACCGCGACCGAAAACCAGCCGCCGTCCTCGAAGAACTCCCAGGCATAGGGCGTGGAGCGCCCCGGCCAGCGCCAGCGGATGCAGCGATGATGCACCAGGTCGCGCGGATGCTCCGGCCCGCCATGGGCGGCCAGATAGGCGGGGGACGCCACCGCGACCTGGCGCATCGCGGGGCCCAGGCGGACCGCGACCATGTCCCGCTCGATCACCTCGCCGATGCGGATCGCGGCATCGAAGCCGCCGGCGACGATGTCGGTCACCTCGTCGTCGAGGGTGATGTCGAGCACGACGTCCGGATAGGATCGGGCGAAGGCGGCCAGGATCGGCTGGATGAAGGCCTCCGCGGCCGAGCGGAAGGCGTGGATGCGCACCGTGCCGGCCGGGCGCTCGCGATAGCGCCGCACCTGGCCGATCGCCTGGCTCAGCTCCGACACCACCGGCCGTACCCGGCGCAGCAGGTTTTCGCCGGCATCGGTCAGCGCCACGCTGCGCGTGGTCCGGTTGAGCAGCCGCACCCCGACGCGCTCCTCGAAGCCGCGCACCATCTGGCTCAGGGCCGAGGGCGAGACGCCGAGCATCTCCGCCGCCCGGCTGAAGCTCAGCAGATCGCCGACGGCGACGAAGGCCCGCAGCTGGTTGTAGTCGCTGCCCGACAACAGGGAATCCATGGCCCAATGAACCTCTTTTAAGGACAGCTTACAAGCGCTGTCAGAATGGCATGTATTCTGAAGGCTGGTGGCCGGGCGTATCTCGGGGGTCGCAAAAAGGAGACGTTCCATGAAGACCTGGTTCATCACCGGCATTTCGCGCGGCCTCGGGCTGGCGCTGGCCAAGGCGGCGCTGGCGGACGGGGACACCGTCATCGGCACTGTCAGAAACGGCGGATCCGACCTGCCGGCCGGGCCGGGCACGCTGCACGTCCTGACCGTCGACCTCGCCGACGGCGCGGCGGCGGAAGCGGCTGTCGAACGGGCCTTTGCCCTGGCGGGCCGCGTCGATGTGATCGTCAACAATGCGGGCTATGGCCTGCTCGGCGCCGTCGAGAAGGCGGGCGACGCCGACGTGGCCCGGCTGTTCGATGTCGACGTGTTCGCGCCGTTTCGCATCATCCGCGCGGCGCTGCCTCGTCTGCGGGCCCAGGGCTCGGGCCATATCGTCAACATCACCTCGATCGCGGGCCGGGCGCCCGGTCCCGGCTCCAGCCTCTACGCGGCGGCGAAGCATGCCCTGGAGGGGCTGAGCGTGGGCCTGGCGCAGGAGGTCGAGCCTCTCGGCATCAAGGTCACCGCGGTGGCGCCGGGCGCCTTCCGGACCGACTTCCTGTCGACCCATTCGATCCGCCGGAGCGAGGCGGAGGATGCGGCCTATGCGGCGAGCGTCGGGCGCAGCGCGGCCGCGTTCGACACCATGGCCGGGAAGCAGCTCGGCGATCCCGACCGGGCGGCGCAGGCCATCCTCGCGGCCGTCCGCGCGGACAATCCGCCGCTCCACCTGCTGCTGGGAAGCGATGCCCTGCGGCGCGCCCAGACCAAGCTCGATGCGCTGATCGAAGAGATGAACCGCTGGGAAGAGGTGACCCGCAGCACCGATTTCCCGGCGGTCGAGCCGGCCTGAGATCCAGGGTGGGAGGCAGGCGGTCGCTAGGCCGCCTTCTTCGCCTCGACATACTCGGCCGACTGCATCTCCATCAGCCGGCTCTCGGTGCGGGCGAATTCCAGCGCCTGGCTGTCGCCGGCATAGAGCTGGGTGACCGGCACCTCGGCCGCGATCACCACCCGGCGGCGGGCCTCGTACAGGCTGTCGATCAGCACGATGAAGCGCTTCATCTCGTGGCGCTTGGCCTCGGTGAAGCGCGGCACGCCCTCGATGATCACGGTGTGGAAGGCGTCGGCCAGGGTCAGGTAGTCGGCGGCGCCGAGCGGCCGGGCGCACAGCGCGTCGAAGTCGCACCAGGCCACGCCCCGGGCGGCGCGCGGCACCTCCAGCATGCGGGCGCCGGGGACGGAGAGGGTGACGGAGGCGCCCTCGGCGCCATCGGTCAGGTCGGCGAACAGATCAGTCAGCGCCTTGTGTGCCGTGCCACCCAGCGGCGAATGGTAGACCGGCCGGCCGTGCAAACGGTCGAGCCGGTAGTCCCGGCCGCCATCCAGTTGCACCACCTCCAGCTTCTTCTTGATCATGGCGATGAAGGGCAGGAAGCGGTCGCGCTGCAGCCCGTCCTTGTACAGCTCGTCCGGCGGCCAGTTCGAGGTCGCGACCACGATCACGCCCAGGCCGAACAGCGCTTGGAACAGCCGGCCCAGGATCATGGCGTCAGCGATGTCCACGACATGGAACTCGTCAAAGCACAGCAGCCACGCCTCGGCGGCGATGCGGCGGGCCAGCGGCGGGATCGGGTCGGCCCCGCCATTGCCGTTCGCGCCTTCGGCCGCGGCGCCGGACTGGCGCCATCCATGGATGCGCTGATGCACCTCGAGCATGAAGGCGTTGAAATGCACCCGGCGCTTGCGCGGCACCGGCGTGGTCTCGAAGAACAGGTCCATCAGCATGGACTTGCCGCGCCCGACGCCGCCCCAGAAATACAGGCCGCGCGGCGGGTCGGCGGCCGGCTTCTTCTTGCCGAAGCCGAGGCGGGACAAGAGGCCGTTGCCGTTCTCGGGTTCGGGCGGGATATAGCTGCGCAGCTGCCGGTGCAGCCGCTGCAGCTTTTCAACCGCCGCCGCCTGGGCGGGGTCGGGCCGCAGCGCGCCCTCGGCGATCCGGCGGCGGTAGAGGGCAAGCGGTTCGTCGTCTTGCGCTGCAACATCGGGCATGGCGAGCGTGCTTAACCCAAGCCCCACCGAAACGCCAGACCGGGCGGCGCATCCCTGGCCTGACCCTGCGGCGCGTCAGGCTGCGTGCAGGTCCAGCTGCACGCGGCGCTCGACCAGGGTGAAGCCGGCGCGCTCATAGACCCGGCAGGCCGCCGGGTTGAGGTCGTTGGTGGCCAGCAGCGCCGTGGTCACGCCCTCGGCCCGCAACACCGCCAGCAGGCCAGCCAGCACATGCCCGGCCAGGCCCTCGCCACGGCGGGCGGGGTCGACCAGGAAATTGCCGATCATCGCCCGGCTTCCGGCGCGGGCGAGGACGCCGCCGGCGGCGACCGGGCGGTCGTCCTCGACGATCGCGACGAAGGGCAGGTCCAGCATCCAGGCGGAGAACACCGTCGCCGGGTAATGCGCGGCGTAGAAGCGGCGTAGCGGCTGCAGCTCGGCCGGTCCCATCCGGCGGCAGGCGGGATTGGGCTCCGGGAGGTCGGCGAGGAGGCGGGCGTAAAAGCGCAGACCGTCCTCCAGCGCCAGCCTGTCAAGGCAGGCAGGCCGCAGCCGCTCCGCCTGGTCCGGCGTCAGATGCAGCTCCAGCGGCCGCGGATCAGCCGGCAAGGACAGGAGGGCTGCGTCGCCGACCGCGCCGACCGGCGTGTAGGCCGACAGCCCGTCGAAGGCGATGCCGAGGACGGCGCCCTCCGGCTCCAGCAGCACCGATCGGCTGCGGTCGTCCGCGGCGGCGGCGTCCAGCGCTGCGTCCCAATAGAGGGCGAACACCGGATGTCCGACCACCAGGGCGCCGACCCGCGCCCGCTCCTCGCGGGACAGGTCGGCGACCGGGCGGAAGCCGGTCACACCACCCGGATGTTCTGGAACTGCCAGGGGTCCTCGGGATCGATGTCCTCGGCGAACAGCTGGCCGCGGCCCTGCAGCGGATTCCAGTCGGTGAAGGCGCCGGCCAGCTCGCCGAGATAGGGGCGAGCCACCTCAAGCACCCGCTCGTGGTCCATCTCCTCGGGCTCGACCAGCCCGCGGTCCGGGTTCTCGATCGCCCAGACCAGCCCGCCCAGCACCGCCGCCGTCACCTGCAGGCTGGTGGCGTTGTTGTGCGGCGCCAGCTCGCGCGCCTCGCCGATGGTCAGGCGCGAGCCGTACCAGTAGGCGCCCTTGGCATGGCCGGCCAGCAGCACGCCGAGCTCGTCCATGCCCTCGGTGATCTCGTCCATCATCAGCCGCTTGTTCGGCTGCAGCTCGTAGTTGCGGCCGGCGAATTCGTGCACCGACAGCACCGCGTCGTCGGATGGGTGGTAGGCGTAGTGCACGGTCGGCCGGTATTCTGGCTGGGCGCCGGAGCCGACGGTCAGGTAGTCGGCCAGCGAGATCGCCTCGTTGTGGGTGATCAGGAAGCCGTGGATCGGCCCGGCCAGCGGGGTCCAGGTGCGCACCCTGGTGGCGGCGCCGGGGCGGGCCAGCCAGATCGCCGCCTGCGACCCGGCGACGTGGCGGTTGCCGTCGGCCGGGAAGTGGCGCTCATGGCTGCCCCAGCCCAGCTCGGCCGGCTGGCAGCCCTCGCCGACGAAGCCGTCGATCGACCAGGTGTTGACGAACTCGCCCGGCTTCTTCGGGAAGCGGGCGACCTGGGTGTCGCGCTCGGCGACATGGATCACCTTCACGCCCAGCGTTTTGGCCAGGCCGGCCCAGCCGGCGCGGTCGGCCGGCACCGGCGGCTCGAAGCCGGTCGCGGTGGCGATGTCGAGCAGCGCGCGCTTGACGAAATGCGAGACCAGGCCAGGGTTGGCGCCATGGGTCAGCACAGCGGTCGGCGCGCCGGGGTTGCGGCCGAGCGCCAGCGCCGCCTCGCGCAGCGCGTAGTTCGACCGGTCGGCCGGGCCGAGATTGGGGTCGGTGTAGCCGCCAAGCCAGGGCTCGATGCAGGTGTCGATGTAAAGCGCCCCGCGCTCCCGCGCCAGCTCGATCAGCGCCACCGAGGAGACGTCGACCGAAAGGTTGACCAGGGCGTCGCCCGGGCCGAGCAGCGGTTCGAGCAGTGTCCGATAATTGCTGCGTGTCACCGGTTCATGGATGAAGCGGACGCCGTACAGTTCCGCCTCCTTCTGGCCTCTCGTCTCCGCCGTCACGATGGTGACGCGGTCGGAGGTCAGGGTCAGGTGCCGCAGCAGCAGCGGCAGCACGCCCTGGCCGATCGAGCCGAAACCGACCATGAGGATGCGGCCGGTGAAGGGTGTGCGCGCGGGTTTCGCCATTTAGAAGGACACTCCTCGAGTGTGTTGCGTGCAGGATCGCTCCGTGAGGTGGGCAGACCGTGGGTCACTGGGCGGTTGATAAAAAAAAAGCGCCGGGGTCACCAGCGCTTTTTTGTGACGTTTTACTGCGGGGTGACGCAGGTCAGCCGGCGCGTTCGAGCATCAGCTTCTTGATCTCGCCGATCGCCTTGGCGGGATTGAGGCCCTTCGGGCAGGTCTTGGTGCAGTTCATGATGGTGTGGCAGCGGTAGAGGCGGAACGGGTCCTCCAGCGCGTCCAGCCGCTCGCCGGTCATCTCGTCCCGGCTGTCGGCGATCCAGCGATAGGCCTGCAGCAGCACCGCGGGGCCCAGGTACTTGTCGCCGTTCCACCAGTAGCTCGGGCAGCTGGTGGTGCAGCAGAAGCACAGGATGCACTCGTACAGGCCGTCCAGCTTCTCGCGCTCCTCCGGGCTCTGCCGGCGCTCGCGGTCGGGCGGCGGCGGGCTCTCGGCCTGCAGCCAGGGCTTGATCGACGCGTATTGCGCGTAGATGTGGGTCAGCTCCGGCACCAGGTCCTTCACCACCGGCATGTGCGGCAGCGGGTAGATCTTGACGTCGCCCTGCACCTCCTCGATCGGCTTGAGGCAGGCCAGGGTGTTGGTGCCGTCGATGTTCATCGCGCAGGACCCGCAGATACCCTCGCGGCAGGAGCGCCGGAAGGTCAGGGTCGAGTCGATGTCGTTCTTGATGTGGATGATGGCGTCCAGGACCATCGGCCCGCAGCGCGCCAGGTCGATCTCATAGGTGTCGAGCCGCGGATTCTCGCCGGTGTCCGGGTCCCAGCGATAGATCTTGAAGGTTCGCGGCTTCTTGATCTCGCCGGGAACCCGCACGGTCTTGCCGGGCTGGACCTTGGAATTGCGGGGCAGGGTGAATTCGGCCATGTCGTCCTCGGGTCGCGCTCGACCTTGTTTCGGCGCCGGACCGCCTTCGCGGCGCCAGCCCCTAACCAACCTCGTCATCCCCGCGAAAGCGGGGATCTCTCACCTACTCGCTCAGCGAGTCGAACAGATCGGCCCAGGCCGGATTGTCCGTCTCGATCAACTCCACCTTCCATGCTCTTCGCCACTTCTTGATCTGCCTCTCCCGCCGGATGGCGGACTCGGCATTCTCGTGCCGTTCGATCCAGACCAAGCGTCCGACGCCGTAGTGTGCGGTAAACCCTGGAACGATCTTGTTCCGATGCTCCCAGGCCCGCTTGGGGAGGTTGGATGTGACGCCGGTGTAGAGCACACCATCCTTCCGGCTCGCCATGATGTAGACGAAGAAGGACTTGTCCATCCGCGGTCCCGAGGAGATCCCCGCGTTCGCGGGGATGACGATCAAGAGAGACGAACTCCAGAGTCGATAGCGTTGAGCAGGCTGGCTTTCTTATCCTCCGTCAGTACACCCGCGCCTTCGGCGGGAAGCTCTGGACTTCGTTGGTCATCGGCTGGAGATGGACCGGGCGGTAGTCGATGCGGGTCTTGCCGGCCTCGTCGATCCAGACGACGCTGTGCTTCATCCAGTCGACGTCGTTGCGGTCCGGGAAGTCCTCGCGGGCATGGGCGCCGCGGCTCTCCTCGCGGTTGACGCCGGAGCGAATGGTGGTCACGGCGTTGATCATCAGGTTCTCGAGCTCCAGCGTCTCCACCAGGTCCGAGTTCCAGATCAGCGACTTGTCGTCGACGCCCAGGCCCTGCTGCTTGTCCCAGGTGACGTCCATCTTCTCGCAGCCCTCGGCCAGGGTCTGGCCGGTGCGGAAGACGGCGGCGTCGTTCTGCATCGTCCGCTGCATCTCCAGCCGCAGGTCGGCGGTGCGGACCTCCTGCTTGCCATGGCGCACGCGGTCCAGCCGGTTCAGCGCGAACTGGCCGGCATCGGCCGGCACCGGCTTGTGGGTCTGGCCGGGCTTGATCAGCTCGGCGCAGCGGATCGCGGCGGCACGGCCGAACACCACCAGGTCGAGCAGCGAGTTCGAGCCCAGCCGGTTGGCGCCGTGCACCGAGACGCAGGCGGCCTCGCCGATCGCCATCAGCCCCGGCACCACGCGGTTCGGGTCGGCGGCGGTCGGGTTGACCACCTCGCAATGCACGTTGGTCGGCACGCCGCCCATGTTGTAGTGCACCGTCGGCAGGACCGGGATCGGCTCCTTGGTCACGTCGACGCCGGCGAAGATCTTGGCGCTCTCGGCGATGCCGGGCAGGCGGTGGTGGATGATGTCGGCGTCGAGATGCTCGACATGCAGGTGGATGTGATCCTTGTTCGGGCCGACGCCGCGGCCCTCGCGGATCTCGATCGTCATCGACCGGCTGACCACGTCGCGCGACGCCAGGTCTTTGGCCGAGGGGGCGTAGCGCTCCATGAAGCGCTCGCCCTCGGAATTGGTCAGGTACCCGCCCTCGCCGCGCACGCCCTCGGTGATCAGGCAGCCGGCGCCGTAGATGCCGGTCGGGTGGAACTGCACGAACTCCATGTCCTGCAGCGGCAGGCCGGCCCGCGCCGCCATGGCGCCGCCGTCGCCGGTGCAGGTGTGGGCCGAGGTGCAGGAGAAATAGGCGCGGCCGTAGCCGCCGGTCGCCAGCACCGTCTGGTGGCCGAAGAAGCGGTGGATGGTGCCGTCGTCCAGGTCCCAGGCGACGACGCCGCGGCAGGCGCCTTCCTCGTCCATGATCAGGTCGATGGCGAAGTACTCGACGAAGAATTCCGCCTCGTGCTTCAGCGCCTGCTGGTACAGCGTGTGCAGCATGGCGTGGCCGGTGCGGTCGGCCGCGGCGCAGGTGCGGTAGGCGCGGCCCTTGCCGAATTCGGTGGTCATGCCGCCGAAGGCGCGCTGGTAGATCTTGCCCTCGGCCGTGCGGCTGAAGGGCATGCCGTAATGCTCGAGCTCGATGATCGCCGGGATCGCCTCGCGGCACATGTACTCGATCGCATCCTGGTCGCCGAGCCAGTCAGAGCCCTTGATGGTGTCGTACATGTGCCAGCGCCAGTCGTCCGGCCCCATGTTGCCGAGCGCGGCGGAGACGCCGCCCTGGGCGGCGACGGTGTGGCTGCGGGTCGGGAAGACCTTGGTGATGCAGGCGGTCTTCAGCCCCTTCTCGGCCATGCCGAAGGTGGCGCGCAGGCCGGCGCCGCCGCCGCCCACCACGACCACGTCATAGAAATGATCGATGAAGGTATAGGACGCAGGCATGGGGTTACCCCGAGATGGCGATCTTGAGGACGGAGACGGTCATCGCCGCCCCCAGGAACACGGCCAGGCCCTTGGTCGCCAGGTCGGCGATCAGCTTGGTGTGGTGGCCGTGGACGTAGTCCTCATAGACCTCGGTCAGGCCATTGGCCGCGTGATGCAGGCCGATGGCGATGAACAGGATGAACAGGGCGGCGTTGACCGGATGGGCCAGCCAGGCCCGGACCTCCGGCAGCGGCGATCCCAGATGGGCGATCACCGCGATCACGAACCAGATGGTCAGCGGGATCAGCGCCAGCGCGGTGACGCGCAGGCCGCGCCAATGGGCGAAGCCGGACTTGGCGGAGCCGAGGCCGCGGGCATGGGCCAGCGGGGTGCGCAGCGAGGTGTTCTTGGTCGTCATCACCACACCACCAGGCCGATGATCCAGGCCAGCACGGTCAGCACCGCTGTGGCGATCAGCACGGCATAGCCGGTCTTGTGCATGGTCGGCAGGTCGTAGCCCCAGCCGGCGTCCCAGGCCAGGTGCCGGATGCCGGCGCAGAGATGGTAGAATAGCGCCGCCGTCCAGCCGAACAGCATCAGCAGGCCGAGCCAGGAGCCGATGAACCACTGCGCCGCCGCGAAGGCCTCGGGGCCGGCGGCCGCCGCGATCACCCACCAGGCCAGCAGCAGGGTGCCGACGGACAGGGCGATGCCGGTGCCGCGGTGCAAGATCGACGTGACCATGCTGATCTGCCAGCGGTAGATCTGCAGATGGGGCGAAAGTGGCCTCGGCCGTTTCTGAGGAACTGCCTCGGAGGCGGACATGCGGATTTACTCCGATGCGCAATGGACATCAGGCGCGGGTCGCGATCGAGCCTGAACGGGTCGGGGAGTGACTTACGCGCCGCACTGCAGCAAGTCAACGAACAGGCCAATAGTTTCAAGCAGATGCGAGCCATTCGCAACTGAACTCTCATGGGCCGGAACCGCTATGTGCCGCTGCGTTCGGCGATGGCGCGGTGCATCGCCACCACCCGCTCCGCATCGCTGACATGCAGCGCCTCGACCAGCCGGCCGTCGACGATGGTGACGCCCTGGCCGGCGGCCAGGGCCGCGGCATGGGCGGCGATCACGCGCAGCGCGGTTTCCACCGCCTCCATGCTCGGGGCGAAGGCGGCGTTGGCGGCGGCGAGGGTCTTCGGGTGGATCAGCGACTTGCCGTCGAAGCCCAGCGCCGCGCCCTGGCGGCACGATTCGGCGAAGCCGGCCTCGTCCTCGAGGTCGAGATGGACCCCGTCGATCACCGCCAGGCCGTAAGCGCGGCCGGCCAGCAGGCACAGGCCCAGCGCGGTCAGCAGCGGCTGCCGCCCCGGCTCATGCGCCGCCCGCAGATCCTTGGCCAGGTCCGAGGTGCCGAGGATCAGCCCGGCCAGGCGGGCGGAGGACCCGGCGACGGTGGCGGCGTTGAGCACGCCGAGCGGCGTCTCGATCATGCACCACAGCATCAGGTCCTTCGGCGCGCCGGCTGCGGTCAGGGCGGCCTCGGCCGCCTTCACCGTCTCCGGCCGCTCGACCTTGGACAGCACGACGCCGTCGGCGCCGCTGCCGGCCAGCGCGGCCAGGTCGTCGGCGCCCCAGGGTGTGTCGGCGGCGTTGGCGCGGACCAGCACCTCGCGCGGCCCCCAGCCGCCGGCCCGGACGGCGGCCACCACCCGCTCGCGCGCCGCCATCTTGGCGTCCGGCGCAACCGCATCCTCCAGGTCCAGGATCAGCCCGTCGGCGTCCAGCGTGCGCGCCTTGTCCAGCGCGCGGGGGTTGGAGCCGGGGACGTAGAGCAGCGAACGGCGGGGGCGGATGGTCATCGGGCGGCCTTCGTGGTCTCGCCCCTATTTGTCATTGCCGGGCTTGACCCGGCAATCTAGAAGGTCGCGACGCTCTCTGGATGC
>NZ_JASATH010000161.1:0-19139 GCF_038440215.1 Inquilinus sp. OTU3971
CACTAGCAAGGCGCTGAAGACGCCGGTGCTGATCATCGCCGGCGACGCCGACGTGGCGACGCTGGAGCATTCGGTGGCCCGGTTCCGGCTGCTTGGCGGCGGCGCCACGGGCGACATGGGCCAGCCGCTGCCGGCCTCGCGCCTCGCCGTGCTGCCGGCGACCTCGCAGGCCGCCTTCATCGGCCAGATCGACCTGCTGCTGGCCGTGATCGAGCCTTCCCTCAAGGGCGAGGCGCCTAAGGGGATGTTCGAGTAGGCCGTCGCGGATCATCTTCAGGTCGGGTTCGCTGCAGGGCGAACCCGACCAGCCTGCGGCTCCCCCGCTTGGACATCGGTACTCCTTCTCCGGGAGCGTTCATGAGGCGAACTAGAAACTAGGCCGCGAGCTCGAATTCGTCGCGATAAGATGATTTCGCACCGTACCGTGATTTATCTTTTTATTGAGTGAATGTCAATGTTGGCGGGAGCTCCATCAAGTTTCTATTTAGCTTATTTTGTCCAGCACCCGACAAAAGCGATTATCGCGCATTGGAATGATTGTTGCGCGGCACGGATCGGGTAGAATCGTGTCCGGGACGACGCGCGGGGGATCACGGCGGCGCCCAGGGCAACCGGGAGGGCGATGATGCGGGACGATGATCAGACAGCGCCGGCGGCGGAGCCACCCGTGGCGGACCGCCCCGCGGTCCTGCGGCGCGGCATCGCCCATCCCGACACGCGCATCGATGACGAGGACGGCCGCACCGCCCGCGGCCGCCTGCAGCGCCGGGCGCTCGCGGCCGGGCACCCGGCGCCGCGGCCCGGCGTCCGGCACCAGCTGGTCGTCACCGACCTCGGCCGCGCCGTGCTGGAGCGGTGACGATGCGCCAGGACCGCAACCACCCCCAGCGCTTCCTGCGCGATCATGCCGACCGGCTCCGCCGGGCGGCGGCGGGCGGAACGCCGGCGGCGATCGCGGCCGGCGTCATCCGGCTCCGGGGCACGACCGCTTTGCACCCGCTGCGCGCGCTGCTGCGGCCATGGGCGAGGTGATCGAGGACGCCGCCGCACTGCTGCCTGCAGCGATGCCGTGGACACCGCCGGCGGGGCCGGTGGCCGTGAGCGAGGCGAAGATCGCCGAGATCAAGGCCCTGGCCGCGAAGGCCGATCAGCTGGTCGAGGCCTCCCTGTCTCAGAACACGCGCATCGCCTATTGCAAGGCCTGGCGGGCGTGGAGCGAGTGGTGCCTGGGCTTCGGCCTCGATCCCACGGGCCAGGACCCCGCGGCCGCGGCCGACGCCCGCTGGCTCGTGATGCACCTCACGGCGTTGTCGGAGAAGAGGTCCCTGAACACCATTCTGCTGCGCCGGGCCGCGGTCGTGGCGATCCGCAAGCGGCTGAAGCGGCCGTTGGCAGTCGATGACGCCGAGTTCGAGGCCTTCCTCAAGGGCCTGCGCCGCACCAAGGGCGCCCGGCCGGTGCGCAAGGCGGCGCTGCTCGAGCCGAACCTGCGCGCCGCCTCCCTGGTGCTGACCCCCGACGCCCATCCGGAGCTCGCCGGCGCCGCGCTCGCCGGCGGGGGAGGGGAGGGGCGCCGGGACCTGCGGGTCACCCGCGGGGTGCGCGACCATGGCGCTGCTGCTGATCGGCTTCGCCGGCGGCTTCCGCCGCTCCTAGCTGGCCGCCTTCGATCTCCGGGACGTGTCCTTCACGGCCGAGGGCCTGGTGCTGTTCGTCGGCCGCTCCAAGGCCGACCAGGAGCGCCATGGCGCCGAGATCGGCATCGAGGCGGTGCCCGGCGCGGCGCTCTGCGCCGTCGCGACGCTCCGCCGCTGGCTCGAAGCCCGGGGCGAAGCGCCCGGATCCCTGTTCTGCCGGCTCGACCGCGGCGGCAACCTGGTGGCCGGCGGCGACGGCCGCCTGCTGCCGATCGACCCGGCGACGATCGCCCGCGTGGTGAAGCGGGTGGTCACCCGCACCGGCGTCGGCGCGGCGGAATTCTCGGCGCACAGCCTGCGGGCCGGGATGATGACCGCCGCCGACCTGCTCGGCGTCCCGCTCGAGAAGGCCATGGAGCACGGGCGGTGGAAGAGCTACAGCTCGGCCCGGATCTATCGGCGGCACGAGAGACTGTGGGTGGGGAATTTCACGGGCAGGCTGCTCCAGTCGGAATAAATCCAGCATGTTGCTAGCCCGTTCTCGGATGTCGGACGCCTACGACCTACTCTTGTAACGACCCCGTAAGGTGGATCCCGTCTCAGCCCATGGCGACCTGGAGGATGCCGTGCAGTTCCTGCAGGCTCGTTGTGGCCGGGACCAGCAGTCGCCGCCAGACCATCGGGCTGACATCCAGGAGCCGGATCTTCAGCTGCAGGATCGGCAACGCGGGGTCAGGCTTGCGCTTGCGGGCCGGTCGGCGTGCCATGGGCCACCCGTAAGCTCATTCCCCTGCAGCCTAACGCCTTCCCGCCTTTCTGACCAGCAGGTCCCCCCGGTTTGTTATGCCCTCCGGAACGGCCTGGGATGCCGGGACGGGATCCGGAGATGGTGCGGCCCGCCGCCGCGGGGTGGGGGACACACGGGGCGGGCCGCTGAGATGTCACGGCGGAGGGGATTGCCGGACGTAACAATATTGCTGCGATGAGGCGAGGTACCGCAATAATACAACCGTATGCATCCGCTCATCAGAAAGAATGCATCCGCCGTATCGTCGGGCTACGGTGGTGTCGGGACATGGTGCGACCCGGCGGCCCATGGAGATCTGAGGTCTGGCGGCCGGGTCGCTGAACGCCGTCGGAGTGCACCGCAACGGCGCACTCTCGCAACGGGAGATAGGCCGGTGAGGTTCCTCACCGGCTGTCAGGTATCAAGCGACATCCGGAACTGCACGGGGGTCCGGTTTTCCATGGCGCCCGACAGCAGGCAGCCGGACCGCCGCCAGCATCCCCCGGATGGCTGCCTTGACGAGCTCCTCTGCCAAGCGTTCGCTGGACCGTCAAAGCTGTTTCGGTACCAGAAGTGAGGTTGTTGCTGGACCTTGGAAATTAGGGAGATGCGCCATGCCGCACTATCTCATCCAGGTTTCGTACGCCGCGCAAGCAACCAAGGCCTTGGTGGAGAACCCGCAAACAAGAAGGGAGGTTGTCGCAAAGACATGCGAGTCGGTCGGGGGTCGCATGCACAGCCTGTTTTTCTGCTTCGGCGAGTATGATGTTGCTCTGCTGGCCGAGTTCCCCAACAACGAAGCCGCCGCCGCGGTTGCCTTGGCCACCAGCAGCTCCGGGGCGCTCAGCAAATACAGGACGACCCCGCTGCTGACGCCCGAGGAGGCGATGAGCGCGATGACGCTGGCACAGAAGGCCAGCTATACACCGCCAGCCTGACCCGCTGCGGCCGCCTGGAGGCTGAGACGCCCGTGGCGGTCGACCAGGGACGCGAGAGGGGAGACGACCTCTTGCCGGCGCGGCCTTGCTGGAGACCAGGCACCGCTGCTGTGTGGCTGTCGTGTCCAGTCTGACGCGGGCAACCGTCGACTCCGTTAACTTTCGCCGCTGAGCTACCGAAATCCGGTGCGCCGGGCTCCCAGCCGGCGCGACCGGCGTGCCGAAAGTCGGCAGGGGCGGATGGATCGTCGGACCTGAATATCCGAGAGAGTGTCGATGACGACTTTCGAATGATTGGCATTGATTTCGGGAGTCAGCAGGATCTGTCGTCGCCAACTTCAAGCTCTGCAACTGTCTATTCAAGATTCAAAATTTCGTAGCGCGTACGTATGAAAATTTACAGTTGTCCAACATTTATAATTTACAAAACAATAGGCGCGATTGTGGCCATCATGATGATCAACGTCAGCATGAATGGGGGTTCCAATGCTAAAGCGGTCGTTCCTTTGTGCTGGTCTACTCATGTTTCCGGCGGCGGTATCCCTCTCCGGGGAAGTGCCGACGATCGATTCCGTTATTCAGGAGTCGATGACATCACCATTGCAAATCGTCAGGCTTCCCGGTACCGCGTTCGATATTGTTGTCGGCGCAGCTGCCATAAAGCCGGGATCGACCGAGATCAACGCCGAACTGCTGACCGCGATCGTGGGCTGGCTGTCGAGCAACTATGATCTTCCTGCCAACTATGATCGGCCAGCCATCGAATTTGTGCCGGCGGAGACGATGGTCGCCTTGCGGCATGATGATGTTCGTGTGGATCTTTGGTCAGGCAGCCAAGCCGACGTCGGGCGTATTGGGGCGTCCCTGATTTCCGCAACTACCGTGGCCCTCTATGACGACACGGGTAGAATTATGTACTTGCCCGAAACATGGATCGGAAGTACACCCGTCGAACTGTCGGTGTTGGTTCATGAGATGGTCCACCACTTGCAGAATCTGGCCGGGATCAAGTTCGCTTGTCTCGAAGCTCGGGAAAAGCTCGCTTACGCAGCGCAACAAGACTGGTTGGCATTGTTCGGGCACGACTTCTTCGCCGATTTTGAATCCGATCCATTCACTGTCTTGGTGCGCACCAGCTGCCTCTAAGAGGCGTCACTACAAGAGGAGTGCGTAGGCGCACGACATCTGAGAACAAAGAAGCAACAAGACCGGGTCATGCAGCTACTCTGAACCCCGTGGTCGGTGAAGCGTACGCGTCCGGTCGTGACCATGGTCATCTAATCTCGAGCGCGCGTCCTTGGCATAACGCAGCAACGCAGCGAGTGCCTTGGCGGGCGCCCTATCGTCTCGAAAAGGCGGATTGTGGAAGTTGTGTAAATCGGCATCGGGTCCCAACGCCGATCGGCATGGTAAGAGACCTAATTTGAGCGATACTGAGGGGTCCCGGCCTGGCGCCTGTTCGCACGATGATCGTCGCCACGACGCTGGTCACGCTCGGTCTGAGCCTGCTCGTCGCCGGCGCGCCGATCGTGGCGGTGGCCCTGATGATCTATGGCGGCGGCATCGGGCTCGAGTCGATCGCCAAAGGGCCACTCCCGCTGGCGCTGTTCGGTGCTGACGGGTATGCAACGTTGATGGGCAAGCTCGCTGTGCCTGGACTCCTGGTCCAGGCGATCGCGCCGTTTTCATTGGCGCGCTGTTGATCGACCGCGTCGGCCCATCGCTGCTACAGACCAGCGTGTGGGTGCTGGCAATGGCCAATGTCGCGTCGGCCGTGCTCCTGGTGGTGTTGCACCGCAGCCGAGGCCGGGCCCCCTGACACCCGCATGAACGCGCGCGGCCGACGCTGCGGCAGACGTAGGCGCGGCGCCGTCCGAGTTTGTCCTGAAATGACGACTTGGTCGCGTCCTTGAGAGAGAGAGGCGCCAGGGGCACGAGGACCCCTGGCGGTCGCAGAGCAGGCTCAGGCCTGCCGAGACTCCTGGGATTTGAAGGTCAGATGCCGAACGCTCTCGGGCGCGTCGGCGATTTTCCGGATGCTGGCCCAGGTCTGCTTGTAGTTGGGGATGACCAGCTCGTTCACTCCTTTCGACACCACGTTGCCCTGCACGCCGGTCGGGTAGGCGAACAGCATGAAGGCCTGTTTCGGCTTCGCCGTCGGGGTCGGGTAGGCCATGGCCTGGGTCGAGCCGTTGCCGTTGAACACCTCGACGAGGTCGCCGGCCTTGAGGCCGAGTTCCGTCATGTCCGCGGCGCTCAGCTCGATGAAGGGCAGGGGCCAGCGGTCGACGACGAACTCATCCTTCTGGTCGAGATAGGCCGACTGCCAGACGTGGTTGGTGCGGCCGTTGTTGATCAGGAACGGGTACTTGTCCTTCTCGGCCTGTTTGCCTTCGGCTTGGAGGCCGCGCCACGGAGTCGCCGCGAAATGCGCCTTCTTGTCGTCGGTCGAGAACTTGCCGTCGGTGAAGAGCCGCTTGGTCCCGACGATCTTGTCGCCGTCGAGTCCGGTGGCAGGCTCCTGGAAGCCATTGGTGCCCATCGCCCGCAGCCGGGCATAGGTCACGAACTGGCCGCCCTTCTCATGCTTGGCGTAACCGTCCAGGAAGGCGTCTTCCTCGGTCTTCCAGTCATAGCCCTTGAAGCGATCGGCAATCTCGGGCTTCCCGGCCTTGCGCCAGGAGGCCTCCAGCTTCTGGGCCAGGCCGGCGACGATCAACGAGTCCGGCTTCGACTGACCCGGCGGATCCATGTACCGCTCGGTCAGCCGCATCCGGCGTTCGCCGTTCATCGAGGTGAGGTTCGCTTCACCGGCCGTCGCTGCTGGAAGCACGACGTGGGCGTCCTCCCCGATCTTGGTCGGAACGATGTCGACGTCGACCGAGAACAGGCCTCCCGCCTTGATCGCACCCATGATCGCCTCGATCATAGCGGCGCGGTCGCCGTAGGGCACCTTCGCCATGGCGTATTTCACCATGTCGGTCCGCTGCTTGTAGACGTTGCGGAACTCCGACGCGTTCAGCGTCGTCTTGAAGTGGTCGCAACCCCAGATGTGATGGATGCCGCCTTTGCCGTTGATGATCAGCTGGTCGACATAGGCCGCCGGCCTGCCGACATGGGCATCTGAGGGGCGAGAATATCCTTCCTGATGACCGCCCATTCGGACGCAACCGCCGCCTGGGCGACCGACATTGCCGGTCGCCAACGCGATGTTCACCAGCGCCTGGTTGGTGCGGTAGTTGTCGTTGCCCCAGATCAGGCCCTTCTCATAGGCGAACATCGTCCGCCGGCGCTTGCCACCCTTGGGCTCGGCGATCCAGGCCGCGGCCTTCTGGATGTCCTCGACCGAGACGCCGGTGACCTTCGCCGCTTCGCCAAGGTCGACCCTGTTGGCACCGACCATGGCGTCGTAGCCGCTGGTGCTGGCCTCGATGAAGGCTTTGTCGATCCAGCCCTTGTCCGCGACCACCGTCATGATCGCGTTGAACAGGATCAGGTCCGTGCCCGAGTTGATGGCCAGGTGCACGACCTTGTCCTTGCCGGCCTCGATCTCACAGGCGTTGACGGTGACCGTCCGCCGCGGGTCGACGATGACAATGCGGCCTGCCTCGTGCGGCTCGTCCGGCAGCTGTTCCTTCTTCTTCGCCAACGACGTGCCGCGGAGATTGGGGACCCAGTGATTGAGGAAGTAGTTGGTCTGCGTCTCCAGCGAATTGGTGCCGACAGCGAAGATCGTGTCGGCGAGCTCGGCATCCTCGTAGCAGTTGTTCAGCTCGCCGACGCCCATGTCGCGGGTGCCATGGACCTCGGAGTTGTAGGCCGGCCGGTTGTGGATCCGGATGTTCTTGACCTTCATGCTCTCGAAATAGAGCTTGCCGGTCGCCCAGGTGTTCTCGTAGCCACCGCCGGCACCGCCATGGTCGTAGGCGGAGACGATGAGCCCCTCCTCACCCTGGTCTTCGACGACCCGGCGCGTCACCTCGGCAACCAGCTCCAGGGCGTCGTCCCAGGAGGTCGGGTGCATGCCGGAATAGCGCCAGACCAGCGGGGAGGTCAGGCGCTGCTGCTGGGTGCCCCGGGCTTCCGAATAGGACAGCTCGCCGAGACGGGCGCCACGGATGGAGCCGAGGCCCGAATTCACGACACACTCTTTGTCAGGCTTGATCACGATGTGGACGTCTTTACCGTCCTGCTGGATGATGTTGTACATCGCTGGCGAGAACCAAGCTGCAGTTTCGGCCTCTTGCTGCCGAGAGAGATCCGCTCCGAACGCGTTCTCGCTGGGCCCCGTGCCGCCCTGACGGTTCACATCCCACGTATAGGCCTTATAGCCGCATCCAACGATGCAGAAGTGGCAGGTGACGTTGTGGACCTTGGCGTCGGCCGGAGGGATCGGAAGGCGATCGACGAAGCGCTTGTAGGCCATAATGTCCTCCCGTCTCTCAAGCCGTCAGCACGTTGCTGAGGCGGCCGTAAATGAGCTCGTCGACTCCCTCCGCGTAGATGTCGCCTTTGTCATCCACGCGAAGCTGGAACTGAGGAAGGTTCTGGGTGGCTTGCCCCCAGATTTGAAATCCACCCTTCTCGCAGTCGAACCGGGAATAGTGGCCGGGACAGTCAAGGGTCTTGTCGTCGGCGACGAAGTGCAGAGAAAACCCCTTGTGCGGGCAGAGCGTCGAGAAGGCCACGATGTCGCCGTCGGGGCCGACGCCGCTTTCAGCCGAGGAACCCAGTTTGATCAGCACCCCTGGGCTGCTGTCGTCGGGATAGGTGATGTCGAGCGGCTCGTTGAGTTTGAGGTCCTTGACGTTGGCCAGCCGGTTCGTTGGATACGCCACGCGCGCCAGCGGCGCTGCGGCCATGGCCGGGACACCGGTGGCCCCGATGGCGACCGTCGCAACTGCGGCCGCGCCGCCGCCCCGAAGGAATTGCCGGCGACCAAGGTCGACCAGGCGCGAACAGCTCTTCATGGCAGAGTCCTCCCGCGATCTTGCTACGTCAGGCGAAGCAAGAAGGGGGCCAGACCGTAGGGGCTTGGAATCTCTGGGCAACTTCGGAGCAATGGTTCGGAAATCCGAACGTCTATGAACGACAGCGTCCGGTGAACCGAACGTCCGGCTAACGCCGAGGCTTGGTGTCGAGCCGGTACTTCCGCATCTTCTCCCAAAGCGTCGTGCGGGAGATGCCGAGCAGTTCCGCCGTCCGGGCGATCTGCCAGCCGGTCCGTTCGAGCGCCTCCTCGATATGGCGCTGCTCCAGCGCCTGTCGGCGGCCGGCCAGCGAGGCGACCGGCCGGTCGTCGCCAGCCGGCACGTCGTGGAGGCGCCTCTGATCGGGAAACAGGTCGGCTTCGGTGATCACCGTCGAGGTGGCAAGGGCGACAGCCCGCTCGGCGCGGTTCCGCAGCTCCCGCACATTGCCAGGCCAGCGGTGATCGCGAGCAGCTTCTATGGCCCCGTCAGCAACGCCAATGGCATCCCGTGCGAACATGGTTGCGAAACGGTCGACGTAGAAGCGCAGCAGATCTTCGATGTCTGCCGGCCGATCGCGGAGAGGGGGGATTGCCACGGGGATGACGTTGATCCGGAAGAACAGATCCTCCCGGAACCGTCTTTCCCGGACCCGCTGCTCAAGATCGGCGTTCGTCGCGCAGATCACGCGGGCGGAGAAGGGGTGGGTCCGCTCGCCGCCGACCCGGGTGAACACCCGGTCCTGAACCAGCCGGAGCAGCTTCGGCTGGACCGCGAGCGGCAGCTCGCCGATCTCGTCAAGGAAGAGGATCCCGTCGCCGGCCCGCTCGGCATAGCCTCGGTGCTGCGCGTGGGCGTTGGTGAAGGCGCCTCTTTCGTGACCGAACAGCTCGCTCTCGATGAGCTCGGAGGGGATCGCCGCGCAGTTGACGGCGACGAAGGGCTGGCCGGCGCGCTTCGAGGCTTGGTGAACGAAGCGGGCCGCCACCTCTTTGCCGACGCCGCTTTCACCGGTCAGCAGCAGCGTCGAATCGATGTCGAGGATGCGCCGGAGAAGCGCCTCGACCTGTTGCATCGGACGGGAGCGACCAAGCTCCCCAGTCGGCCGATCGCTGCGTTCCAGGATCGACGAGACCTTCCCGAGCAGCTCCGTGACGTCGAACGGCTTGGCGAGGTAGTCCTCGGCCCCAGCCTTGACCAGGCGGACCGCCTGCTCGATTTCGGCGTACGCCGTGACGAAGATGACCGGGGCCCGGCCAGGCGCTTCGTTGAGCCGCTGGAGGACCTGCTCGCCGTTCATGTCGGGCAGTTGAATGTCGCACAGCACCAGGTCGAAGGCATCGGCCGCCAGGCGGTCCAGGGCATCCTTCGCTGTCGACCACCAGCACGTCGAGTAGCCTTCCAGCTCAAATCGATCAGCGAGTGACTGACCCACGATCGGGTCGTCCTCGATGATGCCGATCCGGCGGCGATCATGCTGCAGCATCGAGGGTCCTCCGGCCGATCGGGATCACGAGACGGATGCTGGTTCCTCCACGGGCGTGGGACCTCACCGTCGCGGTGCCGCCGAGACGGCGCAGCAGGCGGGCGGCACTCCAGAGGCCAAGGCCATGCGACCCAGCAGGCGGCTGTGCATCAGCAGTGTTCAGGAGATTTGCCATCGGGGCCGGCAGTCCGTTGCCCTCATCACGGACGGCCATGTGGAGGTGGTCGCCCTTCGCCAGAGCCATGAAGGTAACGGTGCCGCGGACCGGCGTCGCCGCGCAGGCGTTCAGCAGGAGATTTAACACCACCTGTCGGACTGCACCGCCATCCACGTCGATGGGGGACTGGAGAGCGTTGGTCCAGACCAGCCGGATCTGGCGCCGACTCCGCTCGTGGGCGACGAGGAACTGCAGATCGTCGAGATCGCCAGGATCGAGTGTGCTGGCGGTCGTACTGTCCTTGTAGGACACCAACACCGAGCGGACGACGTTGCGAATGCCGAGAAGGCCTCGCTCGACCAGGGCGATGCTCCGCGCACGCGCGGCCGGGTTGTCGCCGTGCACCTTCAGGGTATCGAGCGCGGTCATCATGCCGCCGAGCGGATTGTTCACCTCATGCGCCATGCCAGATGCCAGGCGGCCGATGACGGCGACCTTCTCTTCCTCGGCGAGCTGCGCGGCCAGGGCATCCCGCTCCGCGGCCGCACTGGTCATCCGGTTGTATCGATCTGCCAGCGCCTGGAATTCCTGCGGCCAACCGGCGGTCAGACTTCGGGGGATCGGCCGAGGCACGCCGGCCCGCGTCTCGCCGACATGCGCGGTCAGGCTTGCCACGGGGCGCAGCAGCAACCGGACCGCCAGATACCCCAGCCCGGCGAAGGTCAAAGCGAGGAGGCCATTGACGATGATCAGCGTCCGCAGCGCTTGGCGCCGCGCTGCGATGAGATCGCCGATGTGGATCTCGGCGCTGATCTGGCCAACCGTCGTGCCGGCTTGCTGAATCGTGCGGGCGAGATGGGCCGTTTCCGACGCGGCGTCGATGCTCAGATCCGGCGCCACGAAAGCGAGTTGAGTGCCGACGGGAAAGCGCCGGGGCTGCGAGCTCGCGAGCACCGTGTTGTCCGGGAGAATGGCGGTCAGCCAGGTTGGACGGACGCGTCCGCCAGCCTGGGCCGCGCGATCGAGCACGTCGAACGTCTCCCAGACGTCGCGTCGCATGATGGTCGGCGCTACCGCAAGGGCGACGCCGTCGAGCATGCTGGTCGAGAGGTTCCGGAGGTAGCTCTCCTGGTCCGCTTCGAGGCGCTTGAGAACCACGGCCGAGGCGGCAACGCCTGCGGACAGCATGAGGACCGCCACGAGAAGCGGGATCTTGACGGATAGGGGAATGCGCCGCCACCGGGCGATCATGCGTCGCTCCTGACAGCGTCATACAGGGTCGCGATCCCCGCGAAGAGATCCTCGGGCTCGTCAGCGAACCGATCGAGGTGCAGGTTGGCCAGGAGTTCCCGGCCGCTCTCCTCGCGATCCATCTCCAGCAGCAGGCTCTTCAGTTGGACGATGGCCGGCTCTTCCGCACGCGCCGCCAGGCAGGCGATCGGCGGGAATCCGAGTTTCTGGGAGCGGTGAAGGATGCGGGTGGCGTCGGTCAGCGGCGGTTCGATCTGCTGCAGGATATCCCAGACGTAGCCATCGACGCTTCCGGACTGCGCGAGGTCCGCCGCGACTGCTCGCACGACGTTGCGATGGCCGTAGGTGAAGAAATATGAGCTGAAAAAGGATCGCGGAGACTCATGGATCTGGTGGAGCAGCCAGCGCGTCACCAGGAACCCCGAATTGCTGTCCGGATCGCTGAAGGCATGAATCTGGTTCCGAAGGCCCCCCAGCGACTGGGCCGGATTGTCCGCGGCCACGATCACATAGGACTGATAGAGAGGTTCACCGCGGTAGACCGGCACTGCGACGAGCTTTAGCCTGTCACGGTGCTGGACATAGGGATAACCACAGATCCAGGCCGCTTCGATCTGGCCGGAGAGCAGCAGCGCGGTGATCTCCTGGTAGGTCCGACGCTGCTCGATGATGACGGGGCGGCCGAGCCGCCCGCTGAAATAAGTCGCGAACCGGTCGAGGAAGGCAACGTCGGAATCGATGACGACGGGCGTGATGCCGATCCGAACGGGGTCGGAGGATTGGGCTCGGGCACGGCCGACGGCGAGACCCGCGAATGACAATACGCCGCCTATCACCGCAAGCCGGCGGTCGAGACGGATCACCGAGAAACCGGTGCTCCTCCCATCCCTGGGCATCGCTGGCAATGCCTCCCAAGCCGTCCGGCGCCATTCGGCGTTACCGGCCGCATTATGATATTTTGACGATAGCCGAAATGTCTCTTGGCCTCAAATCCCCAACTCAGCGGATGTCAGCCGTCATCGGCCAGGGCTCTGACGGGGGCGACCGTTCCCGGCGGGACGGTGACCGGCAACAGCAGGGAAATCAGCCAGGACGATGCCACCATCACGCCGGCAGCGACGAGGCAGGCTTCGATCCCGCCGAGCTGGTAGACCCAGCCGGACAGAAGGGTGCCGATAAGCCGGCCGCCGGCATTCGCCATGTAATAGAAACCGACGTTGAGGGCGACCTTGTCGCCCTCGGTGTAGGCCAGGATCAGATAGGAGTGGATCGCCGAGTTTAGGGCGAACACGACGCCGAACAGGCCCAGGCCGACCAGGACAACCGCTTGTGCCGGAATGCCGGTTCCGGGCTCGAGCAGAAGCACCGCCATCGCCGCCGGGATGAAGGCCAGCACCAGGACCCAGAGACGCGCGGCGCGCGTCTCGGCGGTCCGGCCATCGGGAGAGCGCTTGACGAAGGTCGGGGCGCTCGCCTGCACGATACCGTAGCCGATCGTCCACAGCGCCAAGAAGGCGCCGACCTCGGTGAAGGTCCAGCCGGCCACGTCATAGAGGAATAGCGGGAGGCCGACCACGAACCACACGTCCCGGGCCCCGAAGAGGAAGAAGCGGGCAGCCGACAGCAGGTTGATCTCCCGGGACTTGGCGAAGATCGCGGTGAAGCCGACCTTGCCCTTCACCTTGCCGATGTCCGGCGGCACCAGAAGCATCGAGCCGGTCAGCACGACCGCAAGCCCGGCCGCCATCGCCCAGAGGCCGCCATTGAAGCCGAGGATCTCCAGAAGCAGGGTGCCGAGGAAGAAGCCCGCCCCCTTCAGGGCGTTCTTCGAGCCGGTCAGGATCGCGACCCAGCGGAACAGTGCGCCGTCGCGTCCTTCCGGCACGACCGTCTTGATGGCGCTCTTCGCGCTCATCTTGGTCAGGTCCTTGGCGATTCCCGACAGGCCTTGTGCGGTGATCACCCAGGCGACGGAGGCCAGGAGAGTCCAGGCCGGGTTCAGCAGCGACAGCATGATCAAGGCGCCGATCTGGATCAGCAGGCCCGACCAGAGCGTCACCTTCAGCCCGAGCCGGGCCCCGATCCAGCCACCGAACAGGTTGGTGATGACGCCGCAGAATTCGTAGAGCACGAACAGCATCGCCAGCTGCAGCGGGCTGTAGCCGAGCGTGTTGAAGTGCAGCAGCACCAACATGCGGAGCGCGCCGTCGGTCAGGGTGAAGCCCCAATAGGCAGCCGTCACCGCGACATAGGCCTTCAGGCCGCTGGTGCTGCTCACAGCCGCAGCCCTCGCGCCGCTGTGTTGGCCAGGTCGATCATGCGATAGGCGTAGCCCATCTCATTGTCGTACCAGGCGAGGATCTTCAGGAGCCGGTTGTCGACGACCATGGTCGACGGGCCGTCGATGATCGACGACCGGGTGTCGTTCACGAAATCGACCGAGACCAGGGGACGGGCCTCGAAGCCGAGAATGCCCTTCAGCGGGCCCTCGGCGGCGTTTCGCAGGAGCGCGTTCACCTCCTCGACCGTGGTGTCGCGCTGCACCTGGAACACGCAGTCGGTCAGCGAGGCGTTGAGCAGCGGCACGCGCACCGCGATCCCGTTCAGCTTCCCCTTCAGCTCCGGGTAGATCATCGTGATCGCCGTTGCCGAGCCGGTGCTCGTCGGGATCAGCGAGGTCAGCGCCGACCGCGCGCGGCGAAGATCCTTGTGGGGGGCGTCAACCAGCACCTGAGTGTTGGTCACGTCGTGCACGGTGGTGATGACGCCGCGTTCGATCCCGAGCCCCTCATGGATCACCTTCACGACCGGGGCGAGGCAGTTGGTCGTGCAGGACGCCGCGGTGATGAGGCGATGCTCGCCCGGGCGATACAGGTCGTCGTTCACGCCGACGACGAGATTGAGGGCACCCTCCTTGACCGGCGCCGCGACGATGACGGTCTTGGCGCCGCGGTCGAAATGCCCCTGAAGCGTCTGGGGCGAGCGGAACTTCCCGGAACACTCCAGCACGATGTCGACGCCGTGGTCGTCCCACGGGATGTCTCCTGGCTTTGCCGCCTCGGAATAGGCGATCGACGCTCCATCAACGCGCAAGCCGCCATTCTCCGCGGCTATGGGAACTCTCCACCGACCGTGCACGGAATCGAACTCGAGCAGGTGGGCCGCCGTCTCGACACCGCCCTTGACCTCATTCACAAGGGCGATGTCGAAAGCCCGATCGCCGTATTCGGCGTCGAAGGCAGCACGAAGCGCCAGTCGGCCGATGCGGCCGAGGCCGTTGATTCCGAGGCGAGGCATCAGACCTTCTCGTGGGGATCGAGAGATTCACTCTGCGACGGCATCTTCGTGCGTCCGATCGCGTCGAGGCGATGCTGCAGGCTGATGCGATCGAGCGATCGGATCGGCAGGGCCACGAAGATGTTGATGCGGTTGTACAGCATGCGGAAGGCATCGGCGAATGCCAGGGCCCGCTCGGCGTCATTGCCGGTCGCCGCGGCGGGGTCGGGAACGCCCCAATGCGCCGACATCGGCTGGCCTGGCCAAACCGGGCATACCTCGGCCGCAGCCGAGTCACAGACGGTGAAGACAAAATCGAGCGGCTCGACGCCGGGCCGCGCGAACTCCTCCCAGCCCTTGGAGCGAGCATTCTCGGTCGGCAAATGCGATTTCCGCAGAAGCTCAAGGGCGAGCGGCTCGACATAGCCCTTCGGATGGCTTCCGGCACTGAAGGCGCGGAAACGTCCGCGGCCAAGACTGTTCAGGACGGCCTCGGCCATGATCGAGCGGGCCGAGTTGCCGGTGCAGAGAAACAGAACGTTGAAGATCCGATCGGACATCGGCCGTGCATCTCCCGGTGCTGCCGGACCGACGGTCCGGCGAGGTCAGCAGCAGGCTTTTTCCGCGACAGTCGCCAGATCTCCGCACAGGGAGGGGTTTCCGCCGCAGCAATCCGCCACCAGGAAACCGATCAGCTGGCGCGTCCCCTCGATGTCCAGGCCGTAGAAGATCTGCCGCTGGACCCGCCAGGAGCGCAGCAGCTGCGCCCTTTCGAGCTGGGCCAGATGAAAGGACAATGTGGAGGCGACGACGCCAAGCCGCTCCGCGATCTCGCCGGCAGGCAGCCCGGACGGTCCGACCTCGACCAGCAGCCGGAAGGCGGCGAGCCGGGTCTCATGTCCGAGGGCACTGAAAGCGTCGACTGCGGGCTTGATTTCCATATTTCGAACATTGTCGAAATTAAGTGGGAGGTCAACAACCGTGAATGCGAACTCGACATTTGTCACGCAACTGTCACATGCCGCCGGGCGAGGCGCTCACGATCCCAGGGACGCTGCGGCCTGTTGCGCGACCAGGTCGATCTCGATCCCCTCGGCGCGGCGCTCGCTGTACCGGCTCGTGAGATAATCGGATCGGTCCCGGACGAGCAGGGTGAACTTGTATAGCTCTTCCATGACGTCCACGACCCGCTCGTAGTAGGGCGAGGGCTTCATGCGGCCAAGTTCGTCGAACTCCTGATAGGCCTTGGCGACTGAGGACTGGTTCGGGATGGTCACCATCCGCATCCAGCGACCCATAACGCGCATCGCGTTCACCGCATTGAAGGACTGCGATCCGCCCGAGACCTGCATTACCGCAAGGGTCCGGCCCTGCGTCGGCCGCACAGCCCCGATCTCCAATGGAATCCAGTCGATCTGCGCCTTCAGAACACCGCTCATCGCGCCATGCCGCTCCGGACTGCACCAGACCTGTCCCTCCGACCAGGCCGACAGCTCGCGCAGCTCCGCGACCTTCGGATGGTCCGCCGGCACGCTGTCGGGCAGCGGCAGACCGCGTGGATCGTAGATGCGGGTCTCGGCACCAAAGCGCTCAAGGAGGCGCGCGGCCTCCTGGGCGAGAAACCGGCTGTAGGACCTTTCCCGCAACGAGCCGTAGAGCAGGAGGAACCGTGGCGGATGGGTGGACACCCGCTTCGGCTCGAGCTGTCGAAGATCGGGGACTTCCAGGAAACGGTCATCCAGGGCGGGAAAACTGACGGCGTCGTCATGCACAGCTGTGGACATCAGAGGGTTCCTGGTTTTGAGGCGGGCCAATGGCCACCGCCCCGAAAAATGCTGCTACCGGATGCGACGGCCGGCCTTATCGACAACGACCTCACCGTCCTCTTTAGTGAACGACCCCTGTTGCGGCTGAGGCAGTATGTCGAGGACCGCTTCCGAGGGGCGGCACAGCCGGACGCCGAGAGGGGTGACCACGAATGGCCGATTGATCAGGATCGGGTGCGCCATCATCGCATCGAGGAGTTGGTCATCGGTCAGGGCGGGATCGCCGAGTCCCAGCTCATGATAGGGCGAGCCCCTTTCGCGCAGCGCAGCACGGACAGGCAAGCCGGCGTCGGCGATCAACCCCCGCAGGACGTCGCGCGTCGGTGGTGTCTTCAGATACTCGATGATGGTCGGCTCGATGCCGGCATTGCGGATCATCGCGAGCACGTTCCGCGACGTGCCGCAGGATGGGTTGTGATAGATCGTCACGCTCATGTCCGGCCCCTGGTCACTGTCACGCTGCGTCACACGTCATCGGCTGCGGCACAGGCGATCTCCGGCAAGCCCTGGCAGCAATCCTCGACCAGGAACTGGATGAGGCTGCCCATGCTCCGAAGGTCGGCCGCATAGGTGATCGACCGCCCGGCACGCTTCGACCGGAGAAGGTCCGCGTCTTCCAGGATGGAGAGGTGGGTGGAAATGGTGTTCTGCGGTGCGCCGAGGCGGCGGGCGATTTCTCCGGCGGGCAGGCCGGCCGGCCCAGCCTTGACCAGCAGGCGGAATACTTCGAGGCGGGTTTCCTGGGACAGGGCCCGCAGCATCGACAGGCTGTCGCCGATGTCCATCGCGTCCGTCTCCTTCATTCCGGCTCGCGTCGAGACCGCCGCCGAGCTCGGCAACGGTGGTGGCGTGCGATCACTCTGCGGCATCGGCCGCCGGCTTTCCCACGGCCTGTGCGTGCGTGTCCGCGAAGTACCGACGGCCCAGCCACAACGCGACGTGCACCAGCGCGATCAGGACGGGAACTTCCACCAGCGGACCGATCACTGCGGCAAACGCCACGGGCGATGCCAGGCCAAAGGCGGCGATGGCCACGGCGATTGCCAGCTCGAAATTGTTGCTCGCTGCGGTAAAGGCCAGAGCGGTGGTGCGGGGATAGTCGGCCTCGATCAGCTTGCCCATCAGGAAGCTCATGACGAACATCACGAGGAAGTAGATCGCGAGCGGCATGGCGATGCGCAGGGCGTCCAGTGGAAGCTGCACCACCGCGCCACCCTTCAGGGTGAACATCGCGACGATCGTGAACAGCAGAGCGACGAGGGTCAGGGGGCCGATCTTCGGCAGGAAGGCGCTTTCGTACCAGGCATCGCCCTTCGCCCGAGTGAGGATGTGGCGCGTGAGGAAGCCGCCGAGAAACGGAATGCCGAGATAAATCAGGACCGCCTCGGCGATGGTCCAAACGCTGACGTCGATGACGCTGCCCTCCAGACCGAACAGCGGCGGCAGGACCGTCAGGAAGATCCAGGCGTAGACGCTGAAGAACAGGATCTGGAAGATCGAGTTGAAAGCGACGAGGCCGGCCACATACTGGTTGCTGCCGCAAGCAAGCTGGTTCCAGACCAGCACCATGGCAATGCAACGCGCCAGCCCGATCAGGATCACGCCCGTCATATAGGCCGGGTAATCTCGCAGGAAGATCACGGCCAGCGCGAACATCAGAACAGGCCCGGCCACCCAGTTCTGAACGAGCGAGAGGAGGAGGACGCGCTTGTCGCTGAAGACCTGAGGAAGCTCCTCGTAGCGGACCTTCGCCAGGGGAGGGTACATCATCACGATCAGGCCGATGGCGATCGGGATGTTGGTGGTGCCGATCGACAGGCTGTCGAGCAATCCTGGCAATCCGGTGAAGATTGTTCCGAGCGCAACCCCGAACGCCATAGCCGCGAAGATCCAGACGGTCAGGTAGCGGTCCAGGAAGGACAGGCGGCGAGGTTCGGATGCGGATGGCATGGCGGCTTCCGGTTCAGGCGCTGCGGATGACGGGAGCGTCAAGGTGACTGTAAACGCCAGATGCATCGATATTTCAAGATATTTCGAATGATGCAGGAAACAACATCGCGATGTGGGAAAGTGGAAATGCCACGCTCCCCGCGTTTCCGCTAACGCATTGATTCCAATGCACGACAATGGCAGTTATCGCGCATTGGACAGCTTGTTGCGCGGCACGGATCGAGTAGAATCGTCGGCACGGGGGGCGCCGCCAGCGCCGGCAGCACAACGGAGGGGATCGTGCCGACCAGCAGAGACGCGACCGAGACACCGTGGCGAACGGAGGCGGATGCGCCGGCCTGCTTCGACCCGGATGACCGGACGATCGGCACGGTGATTCGCGACGCCCGCGGCCGCCAGGTGTTGCGGCTCTGCCCGCCCGGCACCCGAGGCGCCCTGGCGGTGCAGGCGGCCGCCACCGCCGTCGCTATCGTGACTCTGGCCAACGGCGCCGCGGCGGCGATGCTGCAAGCAGAGCCGAGCCGCCGCGCCACCCGGAGGGGCAGTCACGCTGGCGACGAGACGGCGGCTGGATCGGCCAAGCCATGAGACCGTATGGCCACCATCCGGAGCGTCTCTTGCGTGACCACGCCGATGGCGACCGGCTTCGCCAGGCGCTTGCCGACGGAGCGCCAGCGGCGAACGTGGCTGCCATCGTCCGGATCTGGGGCGAGGAGGCGACAGCGTTGGCCCAGCTGCGGCCATGACTGACGCGATTGAGGACGCCGTGGTCCATATGCCCGCGGCGATGCCATGGACACCGCCAGCGTTGAGCGGTGCGAAGATCGCCGAGATCAAGGCGCTGGTGCAGAAGGCCGACCA